>CAYVBA010000024.1:14578-17142 GCA_964448475.1 uncultured Coriobacteriales bacterium | reverse complement strand
AGCGGATAGTTCGTGGCACCGAACCGCGTGCGCGCGAACGCGGAACTGATGACCGGCACACCACCATACGTGAATCCGCAGAGCAGAGCTCCTGCGATGTAGAGCGCCGACGTCCCCGTCATGAAGGCGGCGATGATAGCTCCGGCTGCGATGGCTCCCACGGTACCGATGATGGCCATGCTGCCCTTGACGCCGATCCTGTCGAAGATCATGCCGATGATGATACGGGAGACCCCGTTGGTCGTGGATACGAGTCCTACGAGCAGCGTGGCGAACCCTACCTCGATACCCACGAGCTGGGCATCGGACGAAGCGTTCCCTATGGTGGCGAGGCCGATGGCTATGAAGATGATGGCCCACACCCAGAAGGTGTAGAAGATGGGCGTGGTCATGATGTTCTCGCACTCATGGGGTGCGAGATCCTGCTTGTCAGCGGCGCACGCCGGCTTGAAGAACGGCGGGTACGCCATCTGCGATGCGAGCGCGAGCACCACGACAGCTCCCACGACACCGATACCGATGAGCACCGTGGCGATACCCGTGACCTCCGCGATCCTGACGGAGAGCGTCCCGAGGATGAGCGAGCCGAGCCCGAAACCCATCATCATGACACCGGACGAGAATCCCACCTTGTCAGGGAACCACAGGTTGGTGGTAGCGATCAGCGTGTTGTACGCGATGCCCACGGCGATGCCGCCGATCGCCCCGTAGAAGATGTAGAGCACGGGAAGACTCCCCGACCCGAGAAGTCCCGTACCGGCGAATCCCACGAGGAACAGCACCGCCGACACCACGAGCGAGAGCTTGAGCCCGATGAGCTTGTTCAACTGCGATCCGATGAGCGCACCCACGCAGAACGCGATCATCATGATGTTGAAGGTGAGACCGACCGCTGAGCGCTCCAGCCCGAAGGCCTCCGAGATGGGACTCGCGAACATCGAGAACGCGTAGATGAGACCCAGGACGAGCAGAGTGGCTGCTGATAAGGCGAGAAGGACGGTGCGTTTAGCCTTCACGTCACGGCTGATGGTGAGTTCCATGGCTTGGGACCTCCACAGTCGGTTTCAGGATTGGTAGACTATTAGACCATATCCCGCGCAATTCGACCGTGAGAATCTCTAGCGGATTACCGTGATTAGTGACGCAGCGCCGTTCACCGAGGTGACATCACCGTTGCAGTGGTACGTGCCACCTCACGGCCTTCGTGCTCCAGAAGCCATATCTTCCGCTCTATCCCTCCGCCGTATCCCGTGAGCGCACCGCGACTTCCCACCACGCGATGACACGGGATGATGATGGAGATGGGGTTCCTCCCCACCGCTCCCCCGACGGCTTGCGCGGCCATGCGCTCGATACCGCGTTCCTCGGCGAGCATGCGTGCGAGCTCCCCGTACGTCACGAGCTCGCCGGACGGGATCGTGAGGAGGAGCTCCCAGACACGCTGTTGGAAATCGGTCCCTGCGGGGGCGAGGGCAGGAGTGACCCCGGGCTTCTCGCCCGCGAAATACGCATCCAACCAGGATGCGGCATCCACGAAGACGGGGAGATGGGGATCGATCGGGAGCTCGCCGATCCATTCAGGCAGATCAGCCGCATCATCCAAGTAGAGTCCCGTCAGCCTTGCGCCCGAACCGATGAGCGTGATCGGGCCGAACGGCGCTGAGTACGTGGTCCTCACCTGCGTGTCATCCATCGTCCTCTCCTCTCCGCGAAAGCAGATGCCAGATGTTCATGGTCGCGTACGACCTGTACGGCGCCCACGCCTTCCCGTGCTCGACGATCCGTGCGGGCTCCGTGTCCGGGAACAGCAGCTTCACACCGTAATCCGTATGCAGCAGGATGTCGGGATCCTTGAGCGACCGGAGCGCCACGTAATCCACCGTCCACGGCCCGAATCCGAAGAGCGCGAGCAAGCGGCTCTTCTGCAGTTCGACATCCTCGTCGGGCGAGAGCGTGATCGTGCCGTCGAGAAGGGCGTGGGCGAGCGCCGCTATGGCGCGGGACTTGTTGCGCGTGACGCCCAGTGCGCCGAGTGTGTCCTCGGGAGCATCCCCTAGAGCGACCACCCGCTCCGGTTGCAGGAAGATGCGGTCGAGTCCGGGGATCGGCGTCGTGATGGGTTCTCCGAGATCATGAGCGAGGCGACTCGCGATGGTGCGCGCTGCCGCCACCGTGATCTGCTGACCCAGGACTGCGCGGACACCCATCTCGAAGGGATCGGCCGCACCGGGCACGCGAAGCCCCGGCGCAGGCATCCGGGGGTCGAGGTCGGCCAAGGATCCGAGGTGCTCATGTACGGCCTGCGGATCGGCATGGGTGTCGAAGAGGTCCATCACCCGCTTCACCACTCGATCCGTGACGGGAGCGAGACTCCCGGAGATGGTCAGCGCGAGGGCGGAACGCTCAGCACCGAAGGAGACCGAGAACCAGCCCGCATGCCCATCCACCGCGAGCGTGCGGTGATAGACGTCATCGATCACCGTCTCCGCACCGTGGATAGCACGGTCTTCCAGGAACGTGATGAGCGCGCTCCAGAGGTACGGTGTGCGCACCGGTATGGTCAG
>CAYVBA010000024.1:0-14478 GCA_964448475.1 uncultured Coriobacteriales bacterium | reverse complement strand
GCCGGCAGTCCGTCGATCATGTAGAGCGCGCCTGCCTCGGGAAGACCCGGTACGATGGCGAGAAGATAGAACGCACCGCCTGCTGCGAACAGCACGATGGTGGTGACGATGAAGATGTTGCGAGCCTTCACGGCGCGGTCATGCAGCGCACCCTTGTAGGTCTTGATGGCGAGCCAGCCAGCACCTTGCATGAGGGACATGCTCAAGCTGAGCAGACCACAGAGGATCGGGAAGGCGCCCAGCAGCTGGATGAAGCGTGCAGGGAACCCACCGGCTACGTCTCCGGCCTCGGTCAGAGGCACGCCGTTCATGAGGTTACCGATGGCCACACCGAAGAGGATGGCCGGGATGAGCGAGCCCAGGAAGAACGCGATCTCCCAGAACTTCTTGTTGCGGGTCACGCTTCCGGTGATGGCGATGGCCACCGCGCGGAAGATGAGTGCGTACAGGATGACCATGACGGCCAAGTAGAACCCTGAGAACGTGGTGGCGTACGCAGGCGGGAACGCTGCGAAGAGCGCACCACCGGCGGTGATCAGCCAGACCTCGTTACCGTCCCACAGCGGACCGATGGCGTTGCGCATGAGATCACGCTCATCCTCGGTCTTACCGAGGAACGGATAGAGTGCACCGATCCCCAGGTCGAAGCCGTCCAGGATCCAATAGGCGAGCAGGACCACCGTCAGAAGGACGAACCAGAGTACTTGGAGGAAGTTGACATCGATCGCCATCAGTAACCACTCCCCTCTTCGCCCTCTTCTTCGACGACAGGACCCTTACGGATGTAGCCACGGACCAGGTTGAGCCAGGCTATGAACACGACCGCGTAGACGATCATGAAGAGGCCGATCGTGATGAGGAGCTCCGTGGAGGTGACCGATGCCGAGATGGCGTCCTCGACCTTCAGGAGACCGTAGACGATCCACGGCTGACGTCCGACCTCGGCCACGATCCAACCGGACTGGATGGCGAGGAACGGAGCGAGAGGCCCGAGGATCAGGATCCAGAGCACGAGCTTCGGGATACCCTTGCCGTCACGACGCTTCATCCCCTTGAAGGTGGCCCAGAGGGCGACGAGGACGATGGCCATGATGGCACCCCAGAGAGCGACCATGAGGTGATACGCCTGGAACACGAGTTGGACCGGGATCTTGGAGGTCTCTTCCTCAGGGAAGTCGTTCAAGCCGGGGAACACGTGCTCGAAGTCCCACGTGGCGAGGAAGCTGGTACCGCCCGGGATGTTGGGGCCGATGACGCGTTCGTTCTCGGTATCCACCCATCCGAACAGGTAGAGCGGAGCGGGCTCAGCCTCGTACTGTCCTTCCATGGCGGCGAGCTTCATGGGCTGGTTCTCAGCCACGACGACCGCTTGGTCGTGAGCCGTGGGGAGCATGAGGACAGCGGTCACGAGACCGACGATGGCGCCGAGACGCAGGGTGTTACGTGCGAACACCTCGTGCTTGCCCTTCTTGATGTACCACGCGGCCAGCGAGATGGCCAGGAGGGCACCGAGGATGAGCAGCGCGTCTATGGTGTGGAAGTAACGAGCCGAGGTGGACGGGTTGAAGATGGCCGCCCAGAAGTCCGTGAGCACGGCCTTCTCGCCCGCTGAGGTCTGCACGATCTCATAACCGGCTGGAGTCTGCATCCAGGAGTTCGCGATGAGGATCCAGAGCGCTGAGAGTGCGGAACCGATCCACACGAGCCACGCCGAGATCATGTAGAAGCGCGGGGATACCTTGCCGCGACCGAAGATCATGACACCCAGGAAGACCGACTCGAGGAAGAAGGCGAAGAGCGCCTCAGCCGCGAGAGGCGGACCGAAGATGTCACCCATGAACCGCGAGTACGTGGCCCAGTTGGTGCCGAAGGCGAACTCCATGGTGATACCGCTGGCCACGCCTACAGCGAACGTAGTGGTGAAGATCTTCAGCCAGAGCATCGATGCCGCTTTGTCCTCAGGGCTGCGGGTCTTGTAATAGCGCGTCTCCGTGAGCGCCATGATGAGACCGAGCCCGATGGAGAGCGGTACGAACAGGAAGTGGAAGAAAATCGTGAACGCGAACTGGAACCGCGACAACGCGACCACATCTGTAAAGAACTCCATCGCACACTCCTTCCGTCAACTCGTCGAATTGCTGTTGCGTTCGTAGCATATCAATTCACGCATCAGAAATCCATAACTATCCTTACATTCCAACGACCAGGGTACCATGGAGCGCCCCCGCATAGTAGTACGGTGGGTATTGTAGATCGATATGTATTCGGGTCGAGAAATGAGGGGCTAGCTCGCACTTTGATGATGACCGCGGTTCACTTCCGCGCTGTTCCCCCCGTGATCGCGAAGACGAGCGAGCGCCGGAGTATCGAGACGTCCTGAGCGAGCGAGAAACCCGCGACGTATCCCATATCCAGGACGAGTTTCTCCTCCGGTCTCGCGTGATATCCGAGTTCGAGCTGAGCGGGACCGGTCACCCCTTGTGGAACGGCGTGACGTTCGTCGTATCCGGGAACGGTCTCGCGGAACCGCTCGACGAACACAGGACGTTCGGGTCTCGGCCCGATGAAGGACATATCGCCCTTGAGGATGTTCACGAGTTGCGGCAGTTCATCCAGATGCGTCCTGCGCAGGAAACTTCCCAGTTCCGTGGCTCGCTCATCACGATCCTGTGCGAACATGGCTCCTGATGTGAGCTCCGCATCCGGGCGCATGGTGCGTAGCTTGTACATGGAGAAGACGCGGCCACCCTCTCCCACGCGTTCCTGCGCGTAGATGGGTCTGCCGCCGGAGTCCACGGCCACGATGATGATGAGGATGATCACCACGGGCAGCGCTAAGCACCCGAGAACGAGGGCCCCGATGACGTCGAGCGCGCGTTTGAGTGGCCGATATCCCATCCGTCCCTCACGCCCCACGGAGATGCGTGCGATAGAGGCCGATAGTGGCCTGCGCCATGCTCTCGAGCGTGAACTCCTCGAGCACACGCTCACGCGCGCGAGTACCTAAGCGCTCCCTCAACCGATCGTCCTCCACCATGAGGTCGAGAGCTCGAGCCAACTCGTCCGCATCACCGGGCGTCACGAGAAGACCGTCCTCCTCATGCTGCGTAGCGAACGAGACTCCTGTGGGGAGAGCCGAGGTCACCGTAGGTGTCCCGCACGAATGAGCTTCCGTCTGGACCAGGCCGAACGCCTCCGACGTAGCGACGGACGGGAACGCGAGCACATCGGCCACCGAGAGCCACGGCACGAGGTCATCGTCCGGGATCGCCCCGATGAAGCGCGTGACATCGGCTATGTTGAGGCGCGCTGTACGCCCTCTGGCCTGCTTGGCGAGCGGCCCCACTCCCCCGATCACCAGATGCGCGTCGTGACGCTCCATGCGAGCGACGGCATCCAACAGCACTTCGACACCCTTGTAGTACACGAGCCGCCCCACGAAGAGGACGATCGGTGTACCAGCCGGGATCCCGATCCCCTCGGCGAGCTCGCGCCCTCGAGCGAGCGCCTCATCCGTAGCGCAGAACCGCTCCGTATCCACACCGAACGGGATGACGTTCACCCGATCGCGGAACCCTTCGAGCAGCTCCGCGTGATGTGCGAGCTGCGGAGAGGACGTGATGATGGCTGATGAGCGCGAGAAGAACGAGCGCATGAGCGGCCGGTAGAACGCGAGCAGTGCTTTCTGCCGTACCACGTCAGCGTGGAACGTGATGATGAGCGGTTTGTCCTTCAAGCTCGGCTCGATCCGTTCCGCTGCGAAGAACGCGCGGTCCCCCGCCGGATACGGGAAGTGAGCATGGACGATGTCAGCCTCGCGCGAGAGCTCGGCGAGCGTGCGGTCGAAGCCTCTCCCGAACGGCGTGGATGATATAACGCGCTGCTGAGGGACGAGGATTATCCGGTACCCGGAGATCGGTTCGGTGATGGTCGTCTCCGCTACCGCCGGATCGGAGGATACGGCGAGCGAGTCCACTTCGACCTCACCGGTAGCCACGAGCGATCGCGCCAGCCGGTCCACATGCACCTCGACGCCCCCGTTCACCTCAGGTCCGTACTTGTTGACCATGAGGACACGGAGCCCGGGATGTCCGGGCTTCTCGTTCATCGAGCGCTCTCCACGAGCGTGTGCCCCCAGGCGAGAAGGGCGTCGCGGCGCTCGGGCGTCTCCGCTTCGGCGTAGATGCGGACGAGCGGCTCCGTTCCGGACGGGCGCAGGAGGATCCAGGAGTCGTCATCGAATCCGAGCCGTAGACCGTCGCGGCGGTCGACGTCCACGGGCTTCTCGCCCAGGACCTCGTCCACGTGGACGTGGGGCAGATGTGCTCGGAAGGCTGCGATCGCCTCGGGTGTGATGCGGAGGTCGTCGCGCTGGAAGTGGAAGTGGCCGTACGCGTCCTGGAGGTCTGCGACCAGCTGCGCGAGACTCCTGCCCGTCTTGGCCATGAGCTCGGTCAGGAGGAGCGAGACGTAGAGACCGTCACGTTCGCGCACGTGGGAGGGTATACCGATGCCGCCGGACTCCTCGCCGCCTATGAGGAAGTCGCCGGCGAGCATCTCCGCGTAGATCCACTTGAAGCCGACGGGCGTGATGACGAGCTCGAGCCCGAGATCCGCTGTGAGACGCTTCAGGAGCGCCGAGCTCGAGAGCGTGGTGACCACACGGCCCGTGAGACCGCGATCGCGGGTGAGGTAGAGCGTGAGGAGCGCCAGGATAATCTGCGGGCTCACGTAGGTGCCGTACTCGTCGAAAGCGCAGATCCGGTCCGCATCTCCGTCCGTCACGAACGCTGCGATGGCGTGGGATTCCTTCACCGCTTCAGCAGCCGCTCCGATCCACGGCATGATGGGCTCGGGGTGGAGACCTCCGAAATCCGTCACGTCGTCCGCATGGATCTCCTCCACGGTGACGCCTACGCGGCGGAGTGTATGGGCTGAATACCCACGAGCGGCTCCGTAGAGCGAGTCCACGACGACCGTGAGATCGGCAGCGCGGATGAGGTCGGAGTCGACCTGCGCCACGAGGTCATCGAGGTACGGCGTCATGAGGTCGGCCTGTAATGCTGTAGCGCGCTCCAGGGGAACCTCTGCCGGGATACGATCCTCGAGACGGTCGGTGAACTCAGCCGGAGAAGCGCCGCCGTCCTCCATACGGATCTTGATACCGGAGTAATCTCCAGGGTTGTGGCTCGCTGTGATCATGAGGCCACCGATGGCGTGCGGATCACGCGCCACAGACCAGCAGAGGGTTGGCGTAGGACAGTAGGTGGTGGAGACGACCGCTTCGAGTCCCGTAGCAGCGATGACCTCGGCTGCGAGCTGGGCGTACTCTGCGCCGCGCTCACGCGTGTCGTACCCGATGAGGATACGAGGGCGATCGATAGGGGCGCGTCCTTCTCGCCCAGATGAGAGGTCTTCGAGGAAGACCTCTGCTGCTGCACGAGCTACGCGAGCTACGTTGTCATCAGTGAAGTGGTCGTGGAAACGTGCTCTCCAGCCATCGGTTCCGAAGCTGATAGAACCCATACGGGCTTGCCTCCAGTCGGTTCGGAGTATCCATGTAGACACGTCAGCCATGGTATCAAAGTCCCGGCGCGGGGCCTGTGACTGGGTACAACATGATGAAACCTAGAGGAGGAACCGATGAAGACCATCACGCTCAATTCCGGCAAGAGCATCCCCGTCCTGGGATTCGGGACGTACAAGTTGACCGGAGACGAAGCAGGGCCGGCACTTGCGAAGGCGCTGGAGCTTGGGTATCGACATATCGATACTGCTGCGTTCTACGGTAACGAGGAGATCGTGGGTCGGGCGATCCGCGAGAGCGGCATCCCCCGTGAGGAGCTCTTCATCACCACGAAGCTCTGGAACGACGACCAGCGCGACCATCGGCAGCGCGAAGCGTTCGAGGAGAGCCTGGAGCGCCTCGGTCTGGACTACGTGGACCTCTACCTCATCCATTGGCCCGTCGTGGAGACGATCAACGAGAGCTGGAAGGTGCTCGAGGATCTGAAGCACGAGGGGCTGGCGCACTCGATCGGTGTGTGCAACTTCCGGATCGAGCATCTTGACCGACTCCTGGGATCCGCTGAGATCACTCCGGCCGTGGACCAGCTGGAGCTCCACCCGCGTATGGTGGACACGGAGACCATCGCGTACTTGAAGGATCGCTTCATAGCCGTCGAGGCCTGGGCGCCCATCGGCCGCGGTTCGTACGAGGACGATCCCGTCGTATCCGCGATCGCCGAAGAGGTGGGGGCCACGGAGGCACAGGTCCTTCTCGCCTGGCATCGCGCTAAAGACGTCATCGCGCTCCCCAAGTCAGGTACCCCGGAGCGGATCGAGGAGAACTACCGCTCGCTGGACGTGGAGCTCAGTACGGAACAGGTCGCGCGCATAGACGAGCTGAACGTGCACGAGTACCTGAATCCGGAGACGACCCCCGACACCTTCGATTTCTGATGGCACGCACCGTCGGCGTGGTCCTCGCAGGAGGAGGCGGTACCCGTCTCTGGCCGTTGTCGCGCTCGCACTCCCCTAAGCAGTTCCTGCAGGTGGATGGCACGAGTCTTCTCATCCGCGCCATCGGGCGCGCGCGCACTCTGTCCGATTCCGCTCCTATCGTGTTGACGAGCGCCGCTCTCGAGAAGGAGACGTTCGCGCACCTGGCTCGTCATGATCTGGAGGAGTCGGTGGAGCTGCTCGTGGAGCCCGTCTCGTGCGACACGGCGTTCTCGATCATCAACCACACGCTGCACGCTCGTGCGCTGCACGGTGATGACGTGGTGCTCGCGTTCCTGCCCGCCGACCACACGGTGGATGAGGAGCGGTTCGCAGAAGCACTCGGGCGCGCGGTGGATGTGGCTCGCACGAACGACGACATCGTGCTCGTAGGCGTCGAGCCCACCTCTCCGGAGGAAGGCCTCGGTTACATCACGTTCGGAGAGCTGGCAGCTGACGGGTCAGCCGAGGTCACGGGTTTCGTCGAGAAGCCCACGGCGCGTCGGGCCCAAGCCCTAGTGGAGTCGGGAGCCGTGTGGAACGCCGGTGTGGTCGTGTCGAGACCGGGGCCCCTCCTGGACGCCATCACTTCCGATGAAGCGCGCACGCTCCTCGCTTCCGCCGAACGCGTAGCGGAGGACGCTGGTGGGATAGCCGGGTGCGAGTTCCCGCGGATCTCGTTCGACCATGCGGTGCTCGAGCACACCCGCGCTCTGCGGATCGTGCCCACGGATGCAGCCTGGAACGATCTGGGATCCTACACGGCGTACGAGCAGACGCTCATCGCCGACGATGAAGGCAACCGCGCTTCAGGAACGGCTCTCATGGCGGGTTCGTCGGACTCGACGGTGATCTCCACCACCAGCCGCGTGATCCTCACATTGGGACTCGAGGACATGGTGGTCGTGGATACGACTGATGCGCTGCTCGTGGCCCGGAAGGATGCACTCGGCCTCATGAAGGACGCACATGCCGAGCTCGCGGAGCTGGGTTCCCCGCTCGTTACCGACGCGCTCGAACAGCCCGTCATCCATCAACGCCCGTGGGGTCTCTGGAAGCTGCTGTCGAGAGCGGATGGCTATTGGGTCAAGCGAATCGAGGTCTCCCCCGGTCGTCGCCTTTCGCTCCAGGAGCATGCCGACCGCACGGAGCATTGGACCATCGTGGCTGGCACAGCCCTCGTGGAGCTGGATGGCGAGGAGTTCGTGCTTCAAGCTGGTTCATCTCTGGACATCCCGCGTGGCGCGAGTCACCGACTGACCAATCCGGGCACCGAGAGCCTCATCATCGTGGAAGTCGCGCGTGGTGAGGATCTGAGCGAAGCGGATATCGTGCGTCACGAGGACGATTGGGCGAGGCCGGAGTAGAACTCCCGCACATCGTCCTCGAACCGCTCCCATCCGAAGAGATCGACCACTCGCTCACGCGCCCGCGCGGACATGGTTTCAGCCTCGGGTGTCCCCACGAGCTCGAGTGCCGTCCCGAGCGCACGTGCGACCTCCTTCGGCGTAGGCTCCGACGCGGTGATACCCCGGCCATCGGCCACGGACTCCGCCATCCCACCGACTCCGGTCGCGACCACGAGCACATCCGCTGCCTGCGCTTCGAGCACGGCGAGGTTCAACCCTTCCGACCGTGACGGCGCCACGAGCACATCCACACGCCCGAGCAGTTCCTCAGCGGCGACATGTCCCACAAGCTCCACGTCCCCGACGAGCATCCGTCGCTCGATCATGGTGGCCACACGCCGTTCGAGCGATCCCGTCCCCGCCATCAGCACATGCCACTGACGTTGACGTTCTTCCTGGGCGAGAAGATAGGCCGCATCCACGAGCACATCAGGGCCTTTCACGTTCTCGAGTCGACCCAGATACCCGACCGTCACCTCATCGCGGCCACTGGTGCGAGCGCGCACCGCTCTCACGCGCTCACGGATCCTCTCGGCGTCGATACCGGGTCTGACCACGGTGACCGTCCGATAGCCAAGATGCGCGAGTTGCTCGGCGAGCGCCGGTGCGATCGTGAGGACAGCATCGAGGCGGGAGAGCATGAGTGCGCGCATCCTGCTACGGGCGATCCGCTTGACCGTACCGGTAATCGATTCATGATCAGGAGCTGGTTCGGTCTGTACGGTACCCACGACCGTATCCTGTTCACGAGCAGCCCTACATGCGAGCCAGGAGGTGTAGAAACCGCTGCCTTGGATGACCACGGGTTTCTCGGTCGCCCATGAGTTGATGATGTCCGTGATGGAC
Organism: uncultured Coriobacteriales bacterium; assembly: GCA_964448475.1. Taxonomy (GTDB): domain Bacteria; phylum Actinomycetota; class Coriobacteriia; order Coriobacteriales; family CAYVBA01; genus CAYVBA01. Next base: position 5,722 of record CAYVBA010000024.1, on the reverse strand, counting down.
AACGTATCCGATGAAGCCTCCCGCACGCGGAGATCGAGCTCCTCTACGCGATGACCGGCTTCACGCATGGCTGCTGCGAACCCACTCCCTCGTGTAGCGATGACCATGATGTCGTGGCCATCCGCAGCGAGCGTACGCGCTATGGAGGCGAGATATACCTCCCCGCCGCCCATCTGCGCTCCGGCGAAGTTATCCACGAGTACGAGTCGCATCATGCACGCTCCGCGCTGCTTCGGATGAGATCAGCGTAGGTCTTCATGAGACTCGTCCATGCGAGCGAAGGGATCTCCGGCTTGGGTCGGGTGGCCTCAAACGCATCCGGGGCAGTCAGGATGTCATGAAGAGCAACGGCTACGTGAGCTGCATCTTCGCAATCCACAACGCGCGCTCTGTTGAGTCCGCTCAAGATACGATCAGCGTCTCCGCCGGGCTTGGCCAGTGCCAGTATGGGGCGTCCCGATGCCAGGTACTCAGCGAATTTCCCGCCCAACACAAGCGAGAACTGCGACGCCGAGCCTTGTATGTAGAGCAACAGGTCAGCCGAAGCGATCTCCACGAGTGCATCGGCATGGTCCACAGCAGGCAGGCATGAGACCACGTCCTCCAGTCCGAGCGCCTCGATGGCACGACCGAACCGGCGCTCATCAGGACCCACGAAGCGCACCTCGAGCAGCGAACGGTCCACGATCCCATGTTCGATACCGGCAGCGAGACCCACGAGGAACGTGCCGGGGCCATGACCATCGCCTTGGAACCCACCGACGTACGTCATCCGGATCCGCGCATGATCGCGCTCGGCGAGCGCGAGCGCACGCCCCACCTCAGGCGCCCAGTATCCGTTGAAGATGACGTGGATACGATCCGCGAGATGCGGATACCGCTCGCGGTAGAGCTCAGCGAGCCCCGGCGTCACCACGACGATGGCTGCAGCACCTTCGAGGCACGCGGACTCAAGAGCGCGGTTCTCCTGCTCACGTGTACCGTTCCGCTGGGCGAGAAGCCCGTTGTCCGCCCACGGATCGCGCAGGTCCACGATGTAGGGCACCCCGGTCTCCTCCGAGATCCGCTGCGCTATCAGGTGCGTCGTGTGCGGCGGACCCGTGGAGACGATCACGTCCATGCCACGTTCCGTGACGACCGCGATCCCCCGTTCGACCGCATGCGGAAGCCACCCGATCTTCTCGTCCGGTATATAGCTCGCTTGAATGCGCTCAATCCATGTGCGCGGAAGGCGGGACCTGTTGTCCACGCGCTCGGCGGTGTCATCCGGCTCGCCCTCGTCCGACGACTTGAGCTTGGAGGTCACACTCGACGCGATCCGGCGCAGCCCCGCTACCATCCTCATAGGCTCATCGGACCAGGTGCGGTGCACCACGGTGTCGTCACGCACGAAACCGTCGAGCTCGAACGCGCCCACCACGCCGCTCGGCGGATCCTCAACCGTGAGCACCTCCACGGTGATGTCCTCATCGGGCAGATGGCGCGCGAACGCAGCGGCTCTCAGTACGGAGACGCCGGCGATGGGCGGGAATCCGTATGAGACGAGCAGCGCTTTCACGTGAGATCCTGGATGCCGAGCTGGAGCTTGAGCGCCTCAGCGTACCGCTCGTCCCGCAACGCCATCTTCACGTTGGTGGCGATGAGGTTGGGCACGGTGCCGGTATCGAAGCCCTCGTCCGGGTCGATTACCAGCGCGTATACCTCCTCTTCCTCGAGGAGCACATCGAGCGCATCCGTCAGCTGTATCTCACCACCATGACCGGGCGTGCCGTGTTGCAGGAGATCCTGCACGCGGGAGGTGAGCAGGTAGCGTCCGAAGATGGCGAGACGGGACGGGGCTTCATCGACCGCGGGCTTCTCGACCAACGAGGCCACGCGCCAGACGGCACCGGGGGTGTCGGACGTTCCTTGAGGCTGTCCAGGAGCCTCGCCGATCCACTCCCCTGCGATGATGCCGAAACGATCCACCTCGGAGCGATCCACGGCGATGACGGCGATGACGCTCGCGCCGCCGTGCTCTTCCGATACGGACTTCATGAGCGGGAGGACGTTGTTGTCGGGAACGAGTACGTCTCCGAGCATCACGTAGAAGCTCTCATCAGCGGTAGCTCCGGATGCGCAGTAGACGGCATGACCGAGACCGAGCGGCTGATGTTGATAGACGTAGCTCACGCGGAGGTTGCCCGCAGCTTCGATGGTGTCGGCGTACGCATCCTTGCCGAGGCCACGGAGCTCATCCTCGAGCGCGAGGTTGCGCTGGAAGTGATCGGGGATCTCCGTCTTGTTCTCGTTCGTGACGATGATGCACTCATCCACACCAGCAGCGACGGCCTCTTCCACGATGTACTGGATGACGGGCTTGTCCAGAACCGGGAGCATCTCCTTGGGGATGGATTTGGTGACCGGCATGAACCGGGTTCCGAGTCCAGCAGCAGGGATGACAGCCTTCATGCAACTCCTCCAAACCCTCCGCTCCGGGAGGTCCGCAAAGCCGTTCTCGTCACTCAGAACACTCTAACCCATAGGCGAGAAGTCGACATATCTTCTTAAGGTGTCGTGGCTACTTCTCCTTCGGCCAAGTTGCCATCGGCGTCCAGCTGAGGTTTGTCAGTCTCATCCTCGAGTTTCGTCAACCGGCGCATATCCGGGATGAAGAAGAGCGTGATGAAGGCTGCCGACACGAAGTCCGAGATGGACGGCGACAAGAACACCGAGAGGATCGGCGTGATCTCTATCAACTTCGGCAGGAACACAGGCGTGAAGATGATGAGCGGGATGAGGAAGAGTATCTGCCTCGTCGCCGTGAGAACAGCCGCTTTGAGCGCTTGCCCCGTAGCTTGGAAGTAGTTGGATGCGACGATCAAGTAGCCGAAGAGCGGTCCGGCCAACATATTGAGTCTGATCGCGGCACTCGCCACTTCGTGATAATGCTCCGGCAGTCCGAACAACGCCGAGATGGTGGACGGGAAGGTCATGACCAGCAGCCAGAACACGACGATGGGTATGGTCGAGAAGAGCAGAGCCCGCACGACAGCGGACTTCATCCGCTTGTACTGATGCGCGCCGTAGTTGTAACCCACGATCGGTTGCGCACCCATCGAGAAGCCCATCGCAGGCACGATGACCAGCATGCTGATACGGCCCACGACGCCCATGACGGCGAGAGCACCTGCATCCCCGAGTTCGGGGTCGAGTGCGCCGTAGCGGACGAGCATCTGGTTCTCGATGGTGGTGACCACCGTGATACCCAGGTAGAGCACGGCCGGAGCGATCCCCAACCCGAGGATCCTAACCGCTAGCTTAGGATCTATGCGGATATGCTCCTTGCGCAAGCGAAGCGGTGCGTCCTTACCGATGAAGAACTCGATGACGGAGATGGCGGAAACCACCCACGCGATGAAGGTGGCCCATGCAGCGCCCGCGATACCCCACTCGAACACGAGCACGAAGAGATAGCCCAGGATCGCGTTGACCACAGCACCGAGCACCATGGTGAAGAGCGCGCGATTCGGGTTGCCCGCCGTACGGATGAAGTTGTTGAGACCGAAGCCGAGTGCCTGGAACAGGAACCCGAACATGATGATGCCGAGGAAGGTCTTGGAGAGGTCCATGACCTCATCAGTAGCGCCTGAAAGCCTCAGGATGGGCTCCATGAAGAGGAAGAAGACGATGAGCGTGACGATGTACATCACGAAGAACAACGCGAACGAGTTCCCCAGGATCCTCTCGGCCTCGTCTTTGTTGCCCTCACCCAGTCTGATGGCCGCGAGTGCGTTACCACCGGCACCGACGAGCATGGCGAGAGCCATCATAAGCATCATCATAGGCAGCGAAACCGTCGTGGAAGCGAGTCCCAACGGACCCACGCCATGACCGACGTAGATCGAGTCGACTATGTTGTAAAGGGCTTGAACCACGATCCCGACCAGTGCGGGAATCGAGAACTCGAACAGGAGCTTGGTGATGTTATCCGTCCCGAGCCTGTTGAATCCTTCTTTCTTAGCTACGGCTGCGTGTGCCATCTTACCTCAGACTTCCACTCTTCGATTCATTTCAGGTGCTGAGAGATTATCGCAGACTTGGAAGACTCTCACTCAGTGCATGAGTCCAATCCGTATTCTTGCGACGTGTCTCCATATAGCGAGAAGGACGCCTCCTACGCTAGCAGGAAGACGTCCTTCTTGGTCACCGGCTCAGGAAGAAGTTACTTCCTGCGGCCCCTCACGCATACGGTCTCGCGATCGGGATGGGGGCCATCCTCGTTGAAGCGACGCTCGCGCTCCTCGGAGATCTCCTTCCAGTGAGCTGAAAGCTTGTCCAGGATGGTTGCAAGCTGAACGCGCTCCTCATCCGTCAGGATGCCGAACAGTTCCTCATCACGACGACGATGCACTTCGCGGACCTCCTCCAGGAATTCCCTACCTGCATCCGTGATGCTGACGTCCACGGCGCGGCCGTCACCTTCACTGGTGGTGCGCTCGATGTAGCCCTTGGTCTCCATCTTGCCCAGCAGCTCGGAGAGCGAAGAGGGGCGGATGTTCAGGAGCTCGAGCAGTTCGCTCTGCGCGATGGACTCATCACGCTTCACGAGGGTTGCGAGGATACGCTCCTGCGACGGCGCATAACGACGTGCATGACGATCCTTGTTGGTGCGATGACCCCTGTGGAACATAGCGCGTGCAGTACGACGCATGGTCGCGTGAAGCCTTCTGTCAGTGATTTCCTCAGTCATATGAAGTCCTTCCTTCTCGTCCTATGACTTCTTTTGTTCGGTGTTAGTTTTATCACCGGATTATTAGGATACTCTCCTCTACCGAACTTTCAAGTCCGAAGCGATGTCTGCAGAGAATCGTCACATGTCGTGAGCTGTAGGATGATTGACACCGCGCGTGCGGAGTGGCACCATAACGTATCTGCGAGGATGACTCGCATTCATGTGGGGATGTGGCTCAGCTGGGAGAGCGCTGCCTTCGCAAGGCAGAGGCCGGGGGTTCGAATCCCCTCATCTCCACCATGGCATACCGAAGGCCGGAAGCTTCAGCTCCCGGCCTTTTCTGTTGATCCGCAGAAGCGGCGACACACTTCAACGCAGGCGAGGATTTCACCCGTGTGATGGAGCGAGCCGTGAAAAACTCACCGACCACTCAATCGTAACCATCGACTACCTAAGCTTTATAAGATCTCCATCGATGCTGCTACGCGTCCACAACTCAGCTTCAGCCGGATAGAACCTGATCGTCTTCGAAATGACGTTTTCTTTCCGATACTTAGCAGTAGCTCGATTTCTCGCCTCTTGAGTCATGATTGGATCCTTTGCATAGCCTTCTACATACTCGTCACCTATTGCCGAGGCTAAGTAGCTCGGACATCTCGGCTTGCGAGATTCAGAATGGATCATTCAAGTACGCCACGAGACCAGAAGTCTGATCGATGCCAACGTCACGTAGAACGACCTCATCTATACCGAAATGGATCGAGCGCCCCTCAGGCCTCCGGCTTATCATGCCGGTCATGCATCAGATCCGAGAACCCTTCCATATTCAGCGTATCCTGCTCACCCAAAGGGTCACGCTCCACGACGGTCGTCTCATCGAGCGGATCGGTCTCGAACACGGACGGCTCATCCACATGCACAGCGGGTCCGATCTCATCAATCTCAGGCACGCCCGCCACGAGCGGCGCCACGAACATCCCCGTCTGATCCATCTCCTGAGACGGCATC
>CAYVBA010000023.1:13431-17309 GCA_964448475.1 uncultured Coriobacteriales bacterium | reverse complement strand
TCCACGTCGTGCATGTATGCGTCCTTGTTAGCTCCCATCTACAGCCACCTCGTGTACCAAAGCGGGTAGTCGGTGGCCACCGAGCCCTGCCTCTTGTAGAACTCCCACTCCTTGCCGCGCATGGCCATGAGGTACTCGTCGGCGTCCTTGGCGCCGCCCGCCGCGTACCGCCAAGCCGAGAACATGGTTCCGGATCAGGTATTTCTTCGGGATACGAACCCTGAGTTAGCTGAGGAATGGGAGCGTGCGGATGATGGTGGAAGATACACACCTGATACTGTAAAGAGTGGGAGCAAACGCAGAGTTCTTTGGAGCTGTTTGGCCTGTGGGCATCAGTGGCATGACACTGTGCGCAACAGAGAGAAACGAATGAACAACAGGTGCTTGGGCTGTGGGAAAGTCATGGGCTCGCTAGCATGGCGACATCCCGAACTTGCAAGTGAGTGGAGTGCCAATTATCCCGTCAGTCCTTGGAATATCAAACCGTATAGCAATCTCGATTTCAAACCTGAATGGGTTTGCAACAGGAATTCACATCATGTATGGACAGAGACCGTCTCGTCTCGAATTAAGAAAGGTGGCTCATGTCCGTTCGAGCATGATCGTTAGGCTGAATTCTGCTCCATTCGAGCCTCAGGGTACGAGCTGGCTTTCCACTGGATGCATGCTCAGACGATAAATTGACCAGTTCATTCCTGTATCGATCGAGCACATAGTCCGTGATTGCAGTCTTGCTGAATCAACAGACGCTTCTCTTTCGGATATGACATCCTATGTACAGTGAGACTCAAGTCAAAATCTGATGAGGAGTGCCCGTGCAGAATCCAGGCCCTAACCCGAATCCCAGTATGGAGGAGTTCCTCCGTTCGCTCGGAGTGGATCCAGAGCAAGGTCCCAAGATGAAGTCGCGGATCGGTGAGATGGGCCGGAAGGCTCTCATCGCACTCGCCATCGCCGCCGTCATCGTGGCCCTTCTCGCCTATTGGTGGTTCCATCCGCCCATCAACGTGCATGACCCGGATACGTGGGTCTTCGTCACGATCGTGATCCTCATTCCGGCGTTCCTGATGCTCAAGGCCTTCTCGCGAGCATATGCAGTAGGGACCAAGAAGAGGCTGCAGGATCCCAAGAAGGCTCGCCTGTTCGACCGGCTGGCATGGGTGCCTGTGGGTGTCGTGGTGGTCGGGCTGATCGGCATGCTGATGTCGTTCCCGTTCTTCCCGGGCAACGCGCAGAAGTACACGGAGGTGCTGCAGTCACAGGAGGAGAGCTTCGTCGAGGATATCCAAGAGGTGAATTACTCGGAGATCCCGGTGATCGATAGGGCGTCGGCTTCACTCCTGGGCAACCGGACGATGGGTGCTGCGGCTGATTACGTGAGTCAGTTCGAGATATCGCCGCTGTACAGTCAGGTCAACTACCAGGGTAAGCCGGTGCGCGTGAGTCCTCTCGTGTATGCGGATATCTTCAAGTGGCTCGGGAACCGCGCGGAAGGCATCCCCGCGTACGTGCTGGTGGAGATGGCTACGCAGGATACCGAGCTCGTGAGACTCGAAGAAGGGATCAGGTACTCGCAGTCGGAGCCGCTGTTCAGGAACATAGACCGGCACGTGCAGCTGAAGTACCCGACGTACATGTTCGACGAGAAGTCATTCGAGATCGACGACGAGGGCCATCCGTGGTGGGTAGCTCCCGTGCAGAAGAGGAGCATCGGACTCTTCGGAGGTCGGACGATCCAGCGCGTCGTGCTCTGCGATGCGGTGACCGGGGAGACGCAGGACCTGGAGCTCTCAGAGGTTCCGGAATGGATCGATCGCGTGTTCCCGGCGGATCTTCTCATCGAGCAGTTCAACTGGAGTGGAGCGTACAAGAAGGGCTTCATCAACTCGATATTCGGTCAGGACGGAGTGGTCCGATCCACCCCGGGGACCGATGGTATGCGCGGCTACAACTACATAGCCAAGGATGATGACGTCTGGGTGTACACGGGTGTGACGAGTGCTAACTCGGATAGCTCCATCGTTGGGTTCATCCTGGTGAATCAGCGCACGCAGGAATCGCATTACTACCCCATGTCAGGCGCCACCGAGGAATCGGCCATGCGCTCGGCGGAGGGTCAGGTGCAGCACCTGGGGTATCGGGCGACGTTCCCGCTCCTCATCAACGTCAACGGTAGGCCTACGTACTTCATGTCACTCAAGGACAACGCTGGTCTGGTCAAGATGTACGCCATGATCGACATCGTGCACTACCAGAACGTGGCGGTGGGCAACACGGTGAGCGAATGTCAGGACGCGTATACCAGGCTGTTGGCGACCAATGCTCAAGCTGACGGAGTCGAGGTTCCCGACGTGGTCACCGCTTCGGTTCGTGGAGAGGTGCGCACGATCACTCAGGGTGTCATCGAGGGCAACTCGCACTTCTACATCCAGTTGGTAGGGGACGAGAAGATCTACGACTGCCCTATAGTCACGGTCATGGATGCTGTCGTGGTTTCAGCCGGTGATGAGGTGACGCTCGAGTACGTGGAGGGTGTGGAGCTCAACACCGTCACCAAGTTGGAGCGGCACTAGTACGAAGCGCCCCGCATGAGTCGAGTCAGGTTGGCCTCGAAGCGCTCACGATCCTCGGATGTGAATGCTTTGGGGCCGATTCCTTTCGCGTAGACTCCTCGGCGTCGTTCCTTGGCTGTCAGGTGGCGCATGGCCAGCTGGGAGTCGATGGTGATCGGATCGTAGATGCGACCACGGACTCCGATAGCTTTCGCACCACGCCCCAACACCATGGCAGCGAGACCGATGTCCTGAGTCACCACGATGTCATCTTCTTCCAGCATGCGGATGATCTCGAAGTCGGCGCTGTCCGCGCCCACCGCTACGTTGACGGCTTCCACTCTGAACGCCCCGTCCTTCTCGCCCGGACGTCGCTTGGTGTACTTGGAGTAGTCCTGCGTCGTGTTGCCCACGATGGTGACGGGGATGTCCTCTCGGCGGGCTACCTTGATGGATTCGGGCATGACGGGGCAGGCGTCGGCATCGATGATCAACTTCATGGGAGACTCCGCGGTTTGTGTGGTCGGCTTCAGAGCGGGCAGCTGGATCGCGTGCCTCTGAAGTATCTCAGGATGAAGCTCAGGCCGCCAACCATGAGCGCCGCGCCGAGACCGGTGTAGAAGAAGACGATGAACGGGTCGGGCACGATCCCGCTGGTGCGCAGACCGAGGCCCATGATCATCATGAGCGCCATGATGATGTAGCTGCGTTTATCGAAGAAGTTCCAGACGTAGGTGCGCTCGTCGAGTTCCTGCTCGATGCGATCGTGGTGCTTGCCCACCATCCTGCTGAAGATCCAGATGTGGAAGTAGACGAAGATCCCCAGCGTACCGAGCGCGATCAGCCAGAACATCCAGTCCTGGATGGTGGGGGAGAAGGCTCCGACTCCCAACAGGAGGATGTTCGCGCCGGCTATGAGCCAGACGACTCCGGCTATGAGCAGCAACTTCTTGCGTGGCACCTTGAGGAACTCCATGCGTGCGGACACTCCTGGTCAGTAGTCCTACATCGGACTGATGAGGAGGATGATACCAGGAGCGCCGCGGGGAGTCGTTGCGTTTGCTATCAGGACATCAAGTAGTGCTCGAGTGCCGCGACGAGGAACTGCGTGGCTCCTTCGCCTGCGCTGCTGTCGTAGTAGTCCACGAACCGCTGATCGGCGAGATAGCCCTGCGCCAGCCCCAGGTGTGCTTCGGGGGAGTAGGCGGCATCTCCCCAGTGCATGCGGATCCACTGCTCGTGCATGCGGCTCAGCTCGTGAGCTCGAGCACCGGCGGGATCGCCTTCGCGCATGGCCTCGCTCAGCGCATCGATGATGGCCGACTC
>CAYVBA010000023.1:0-13331 GCA_964448475.1 uncultured Coriobacteriales bacterium | reverse complement strand
GTCGGTCCACTTCTTCCTTTCGGGCGAGAAGGACATGGAGGTGCGAATCCAATGCCGCCCGCTCGTCGAAATCAGGGTCATCCAGCGACCGGCCGATGGCGGTCAGCTCCATACCGCACTCCCGGTAGAGGAGGATGTGCTGTAGGCGGCGGATATCCTCGTGGGTGTAGGTGCGGTAGCCGTTCTGCGAGCGTGCGGGAGTGATGAGCCCGAGCTCCTCGTAATGACGGAGCGTCCTCACACTCACACCCGAGAGCTCCGCTACTTGTCCGATCGAGTACGTCGTGCTTCGTGGCATTCCCATCACCTCGGGATGAGTATGAACCATGACGTTACGTGAGGGTCAAGGGGAGTCCGTCGAAGTCGGCAAAGCATAAACATCCGCTCACTGAAATGACGCATGGCCGGAAAAGTTCAGCTCCGTAGTAATCGTAGATTCGTATATGTTTCACTCAGTAATCCTGAAAATTGAATAGAAATACTAGGAATAACGAGCCGTACCTTTAACGGGATTTAATCCAATCGCAATCTGAAAAACGTTGCAAATACGTGACCTGTCTGTAAAATCACGTCAACCGCGTATATCAATTTCAGATAGGTCAGGCGAAGCTATGGCATCCAATGAAATGATCGTAGCGGCATTCATCGTAGTCGGAACTCTATTCGCCCTCGCAACTCTGGCGGCATCGTGGTTTCTCGCCCCGAAACGCCGATACGACCTCAAAGAGGCCACGTACGAGAGTGGTGAGGAGCCCATCGGCTCGCCTTGGGTCCAGGTCAGGACCGGTTATTACAACTATGCGCTCATGTTCGTGATCTTCGACATAGAGATCGCGTTCTTCTTCCCGTGGGCTATGGCCTACGGGCATCTGGGTTGGTTCATCCTCATAGAGATGGTCGTGTTCGTCGGGATACTCCTCGCCGGCCTCGCGTACGCATGGAAGGAAGGAGCCCTCAGATGGCGCTAGACCGTTTCGTGGGGGAAGATAACATCCTCTTCCTCAAGTCAGAACAGCTCTTTGATATGGCACGGGCTGAATCACTCTGGTATCTGCAGTTCGGTATCGCATGTTGCGCGATCGACTGCATCATGAACGCCTCCGGACCCCGGTTCGACCTGGACAGGCTCGGCGTCTTCTTCCGTGCTAGCCCCCGTCAGTCTGATGTGATGATCGTGGCCGGCACCGTCAATCACAAGATGGCTGAGGTCGTGAAGCGTCTCTACGACCAGATGGCTGAACCGCGCTATGTCATAGCCATGGGATCGTGCGCGTGCACCGGCGGTCCGTTCCGTGAGTATCCCAACGTCATCATGGGTGTGGATAAGGTCATCCCCGTGGATATCTACGTACCGGGATGTCCGCCGAGGCCGGAGAGCGCGATCGACTCGTTCCTCGAGCTCCAGGAGAAGATCCGACGGGATGCGAAGGAGAGGCTCGATGAGAAGCGTAGCTGATCTGCAGGAACTCCTGGTGGATGTAGCGCCTGACGTCACGATCGAGGAGGCCGAGCACCTCGGCCTCATGATCCGCCCGGAGCCGGATGCGGCTTGGTCCATCATCCAGCATCTGAAAGAAGGTCCTGGCAACTACGACTTCATGGTAGACCTCTTCGGGATGGACACCACCGAGAGCGTTTTGGTCACATACCACCTCAGATCCCTTGAAACGGGAGATACGGTGTACATACGCATAGAGCTCCCGTATCAAGCACTCCTCCGCAGCATCTGGGAGATCTTCCCCGCAGCACTCATGCCCGAGCGCGAAGTCGCTGAGATGTTCGACCTCCGTCTCTCGGGACACCCCAACCCCAAACGACTCCTCACCACGGATACGAGTGAGCCGTGGCTTCTGAAGCGTGTAGCCATCAGAACTCGGGATGAGGTGCGTGACCGATGACGCAGGAGCACAGGACCACCATCCTCTCCAGGGAACAGGTTCCATACCGGCCCCTGAGAGAGGGCACGTACATCCCGGATAAGCTGCCCGTCGGATTCAAACGTGCGCCGAGCGCTATGGATGAAGTAGCCACGGAGCACCTCTCGCTCAACATCGGACCGCAACACCCGTCAACGCATGGCGTCTTGAGGATCCTCTCGGAGATGGACGGTGAGTACATCGTAGGCGCTGAGATGGACATAGGCTTCCTCCACCGTGGTATAGAGAAGCTGGCTGAGCACCGTACCTACCCCATGCTGGGAACGCTTCTGGATCGCGGGGATTACGTCTCCGGTATCCATGGAGAGATCGCTGTGGCACTGGCTACTGAGAAGCTCATGGACGTCGATGTCCCTGAAAAGGCCAAGTGGATCCGTGTTCTCCTGGGCGAGATGACCCGCGTCACATCCACCCTCATCTACTACGGGACTTTGGGGCTGGATTCCGGCTCTATGGGTCCGTTCCTCTACGCCATGCGCGAGCGCGAGCCGCTCATAGACATGATCGAGGCTGTCACCGGTAGCCGCATGATGTTCAACTACGTGCGTCCCGGCGGCGTGGTCGAGGATCTCCCTGCTGACCTCGAAGGCAAGCTCCGCGCCTTCCTCAAGACCTACTTCGATTACATGGATGAGCACGAAGCGATCCTGGCTGATAACGAGATCTTCCGCGCGCGCACCCGGGGTGTAGCACAGGTGGATGGCGAGATGGCCTTGGCATTCGGCCTCACCGGTCCCAACCTACGCGCCAGCGGTGTTCCCTACGACCTCCGCAAGGCCATGCCGTACGATGCGTATAACCAGCTGGACTTCCAGATCAACGTCCGCGAGGGCGGAGACCTCTACGATCGCTTCATGCTTCGTCTGGATGAGATGCGCCTTTCCGGCCGCCTCATGCAGCAGGTGCTGGACGGCATGCCGGAAGGCCCCACTATGGCTAAGATGCCGCGCATCATCAAGCCACCGGCGGGGGAGGCCTACGCAGCAGTGGAGGGCCCACGTGGTGAATGGGGCATCCACCTGGTCTCGGATGGCACCAACCAACCCAGCCGGATGCGATACCGTCCTCCTTGTCTCTACTCGCTCCAGCTCATCGAAGCTATCATGCCGGGGCAGCTCTTGGCCGACGCCCTTCTCGCCGCGGGTAGCTTCGATCTCGTGCTTGGGGAGGTGGACCGCTGATGGATGCCGCCCTCGATGCCGTGTTGCGGGTGTTGCCCGCGTTGGCACTCCTCCTCACCAACGGTGTCATCCTCATCTGGATGCTCCGTAAGGTGCTCGGGCATCTACACCTGCGCCTCGGGCCCACCAAGAACGGCCCGTTCGGCCTCACGCAGACGCTGTTCGACGTCGTCAAGCTAGTCACCAAGGAAGCCATCGCGCCCAAGAACGTGGACAAGCTGCTCTATTACCTGGCGCCGCTCATCGTCTTCGTACCGGCGCTGCTCATGTACGCGCCGCTGCCGTTCTCCGAGACCCTGGTCATGGCCGACATGGAATACGGGCTCATCTTCCTTTTCGTGATGTCGGCCATCGGGCCGCTCGGCGTCTTCCTGGCAGGTTGGGCTTCCGCTAACAAATGGTCACTTCTGGGCGCTGTTCGCTCCATCGGTCAGCAGGTCTTCTACGAGATCCCACTGCTGCTCTCCGTGATTCCCATCGTCATGATCACGGGCTCGCTCAACCTGGTGGATATCTCGCTCGCACAGTCGGGCATGTGGAACATCGTGTGGCAGTTCCCGGCGTTCATCATCTTCTTCATCGCCGTGCTGTCCGAGCTCAACCAGCCACCGTTCGACCTCGCGGAAGCGGAGACGGAGCTCATCGGTGGTTTCGGCACCGAGTATTCCGCCATGAAGTTCGGCCTCATGTACCTCGCCGAGTTCTCCAACACCTTCATCGCAGGCGCTCTCATCACCACGCTCTTCTTCGGAGGGTTCCAGCTCGGGCCGTTCAGTGGCCCTGTCGTGTTCATCCTGAAGACGTACTTCTGGATCTTCGTGATCATGATCGTCCGTGGCACCATGCCCAGGCTCCGCGTTGACCAGCAACAGCTCCTCAACTGGAAGTTCCTGCTGCCGGCATCGCTTGCATGGATCATGATCTCCGCGGTCATCCTCAAGGTGGTGGCATGATGCGGATCTTCGGTACCGGCATCCTGAAGTCCTTCGGAATCGCTCTCAAGAACCTGTTCCGCCCTGCTATGACGGTGCGCTATCCGGACGAGAAGATCGAGCTCCCCGAGCGCTCCCGCTGGCAAGTGGTCGCCCTCTACACCGAGGACGGTCTCCCCAGATGCACGGCATGTGGCATCTGCATCAACGCTTGCCCCAGCCACGTCCTCCATCTGGACGTGGAAACCGACCCCGAGACTCGCGAGAAGACGATCCTGCGCTACAACTACCAGTTGGGCTCCTGCCTCATGTGCGGTCTCTGCGTGGAGGCCTGTCCTTTCGACGCCATCATCATGGGCAAGGATTATGAGCTCGCCACGGCTGACCCCGCAGACCTCGATCAGGACCTCATCGTGAACGCCCCTGCGTTCCGTAAGCGTCCAGCCAAACCCAAGCCCGAGTCAGTTCCTGAAGGTGATGCATGATGGCCGCCGAAGTAGGTATGTTCTCATCCGTGATTCTGGGGCTGGTGACGCTCGCCTCTTCATTCGGCGTGGTGTGGTCCCGCAACGTGTTCCATGCAGCGTTCTGGTTGTTCGCCGCCATGGTGGGCGTAGCCGGGATGTTCGCGCTCCTGAGCGCCACCTACCTCGCACTCATCCAGATCATGGTGTACGCCGGAGCGGTCAGCGTGCTCATCGTCTTCACCATCATGCTCACGCTCCGGAGTCGTGAGGACTCATCGCGTTCACGGGATATCTCGATCCCCGCACTTCTCGTCTCGCTCATCATGTTCATCATGCTCGTGGTCATCGTGCTCGACCCCAGCTCACCCATCATGACGAACGTCATGCCGGATGCAGCACCGGAGTTCGTGGAGTTCTCCAAGCAGCTCTTCACCACGTGGCTCCTGCCGTTCGAGCTCGTCTCGCTCATCCTCACATCGGCACTCGTGGGTGCCATCTACTGGGCAAACTCCGAGCCGGAACGAGGTGATGCATCGTGACCGTAGGACTCGAGTTCTTCCTCGTACTCTCAGCGCTCATGTTCAGCATCGGGCTCTACGGTGCGCTCGCCAAGCGCTCAGTGATCATGATCATCATGTCGCTCGAGCTCATGGCCAACGCAGTCAACCTGAACCTCATAGCCATCTCGCGGTTCGTGACGCCCGACCAGATGATCGGGCAGTACTTCGCGCTCTTCATCATGGTGGTCGCTGCTGCTGAGATCGGTCTCGGTCTCGCTCTTGCTATTGCTCTGTACCGTCGAACCGGCTCCTTGGAAGTGGAAGCCCTGACCGCCATGAAAGGATAGCCGTGGATCACATACTCCTCCTGCCGCTTGTTCCCGCGGCCATCTTCTTCATCGGGCTCCTGCTCCCACGCTCGGTGCGCAATCGCATCGTCATCCTCCCTGCGGTGCTCATACTGGGCCTCGCGTTCCTGAGCATCCTCACGGTGGCGGGTGTCTACATGGACGGCAGTGCCGCGAACGGCGCTGATGCCTGGCAGTACACGTACACGCTCGGGAGCATAGACGGATGGTCGCTCGACCTCCTGCTGCGCCTCGATGCGCTCGCGGCCGTCATGCTCGTGGTCGTCACGGTGGTGGGTGCGGCGGTAGCCGTCTACTCGCTCGCGTACATGCGTGATGACGAGAGGATCGGTTGGTACTACCAGGTGCTCTCGCTGTTCATAGCGGCCATGCTCCTTCTCGTCCTCTCAGGTGACCTGCTGCTGTTCTTCATGTCGTGGGAGGTCATGGGTCTCTGCTCGTACTTGCTGATCGGTTTCTGGTACGAGAAGCGCGAGGCGCGCAACGCCTCCATCAAGGCCTTCCTCATGACCAAGGTGGGCGATACCGGTTTCGCCATCGCGCTGGCCGTCGTGTATCTCACGGTGGGCAGCTTCGATTTCGCCACCATCTTCGCGAGCGTCCCCGAGTGGTCCGCTTCCACGATCACGCTCGTATCGCTGCTCGTGTTCTTCGGTGCAATGGGCAAGTCCGCTCAGTTCCCGCTGCACTCCTGGCTGCCCGATGCCATGGTGGGTCCCACGCCCGCCTCGGCGCTCATCCACGCAGCCACCATGGTCGCAGCCGGCGTCTTCCTGATCGCGCGGATGATGCCGGTCGTCTCGCAATCCCCGGAGGCCATGAGCTTCATCATGATCATCGCGGCGATCACGGCGCTCATGTCAGCGCTCATCGCCACCACGCAGTACGACATCAAACGAGTACTCGCGTTCTCCACCATCTCCCAGCTGGGCTACATGTTCCTCGGCCTGATGGCAGGCGGCATCGGAGTGGGCATGTTCCACCTCATGACACATGCGTTCTTCAAGAGTCTGTTGTTCCTAGGAGCCGGTTCACTCATTCATGCGTATCACACGCAGGATATGCGTGAGATGGGTGGTGCCTCCACCAAGATGAAGCTCACCACCGTTGCATTCACGGTGGGTACTCTCGCACTCATGGGAGTGCCTCCCTTCTCCGGATTCTTCTCGAAAGACGCCATCCTCGAGAGTCTCTGGCTGGATGGTCAGTACGTGATCTTCTCCGTTGCTCTGGTCACGGCTGCGCTCACCTCGTTCTACATGGTTCGTCTCTGGCTCCGGGTCTTCCCCGGCCGAGGTGAGGAGGGCACACCGCAGTCCAAGCATGCTCATGAGAGTGAGCCGCTCATGTTCTCACCCATGCTCGCGCTCGCAGCAGTCACGGTGGTCGCTGGCTTCATGTTCCATGACTTCGGCGAGTTCCTGAGCTCGGAGATCCACGCGCCCACTGCGTTTATGGCGGCCTTCTCGATCGGCGCCGTAGTGGTAGGTGCCGGAGCAGCATGGGCGCTCTTCGGGGGAGGACGAAGCCCTTCTTCAGCGAAGGACGGACTCTCCGGCTTGCATGCGCTCCTCTACAACCGGTTCTATCTGGACACGATCTCTGACTCCTGGATAGCACAGGGATACAGCAAACTCTCCGAGGGTGTGAACTGGTTCGACAAACATGCTATCAACGGTGCGGTCAACGGCACCGCCGTGGTGAGCCGCTGGTTGGGAGACAAAGGCCGACTCCTGCAGAACGGGAATCTCTCCACGTACCAGCGTGTCATGGTCACAGCGGTCCTGATACTGGTATTCATCGCATTCATAGTGATGGGAGGATAGAGCATGCCACTTCTCTCCATCATCATCTTCCTACCTGTGCTCGGCGCGTTCTTCGTGGCGATATCACCTAAACGTTTCGTGAAGTGGATCACCACAGCTTTCATGGTCGTGGATCTCGCGTTCGTGGCGTACCTGGTGGCCAACTTCGATCTGGCTGAGACGGGTCTGCAGTTCGTGGAGCACGTCCCGTGGATCCCCGCGTTCGACATCGCGTACTACGTGGGTGTGGACGGGCTCTCCATCACCATGCTCGCGCTCTCCGCGTTCCTCTCGCTCATCGCCTTCATCGGCTCGTGGAACACGCCCGAGAAGATCAAGGAATGGTGCGTCATGCTCCTTCTCTTGGAGGCGGGCATGAACGGGATCTTCGTGTCCCTGGACTTCGTGCTCTTCTACGTCTTCTGGGAGTGGGTCCTCATCCCCATGTACTTCATCATCGCCTGGTGGGGTAAGGAGGATCGCAGCTACGTGGCTCTCAAGTTCTTCCTGTACATGCTGCTGGGCTCGATGCTCATCCTCTTCGGGATCATCGCGCTCTACGTGCACCCCGAGGGTGGCACCTTCGACATGATCGAACTGGCAACCAGGAACTTCCCGGTGGGCTTCCAGATGTGGGTCTTCGGACTCTTCTACTTCGGATTCGCGGTCCGCGTACCGGTCTGGCCGTTCCACACGGGTCACTCCGACGCGCATATCCAAGCGCCCACGGCAGGCTCCGTCCTTCTCGCCGGCGTACTGCTCAAGACGGGCGTGTACGGACTCTTCCGTGTCTCACTACCGATCATGGAACAAGCGGCCGAGGCCTGGGCTCCGTTCATCGGATTCATGGCGTGCGCTGCAATCATCTACGGTTCCGTGGTCGCGTTCTGGCAACCGGATCTCAAGAAGATGCTCGCGTATTCGTCTGTGGGTCATATGGGATTCGCCATGATGGGTGTGGCGTCCGGGACGCAGGCCGGTCTCAACGGGGCCATGTTCCTGGCGTTCGCTCACGGAGCGGTCACCGGTATGCTCTTCTTGGTGGTGGGCATGATCTACGACCGAGCGCACACGAGGATGGCGCCCGAGCTCTCGGGCGTGAGTAAGGTGGCTCCGGTGCTCGGCGGGATGCTGGCATTCGTGAGCTTCGCATCATTGGGTCTACCCGGTCTGGCCAGCTTCGCGGGCGAGTTCCTCGTACTCGTGGGTACGTGGGAATCCTCGCTGCCTCGTGTGTACACCGTGGTCGTGGCTCTAGGCATGTTGCTCGGCGCCGCGTACATGCTCTGGACCGTCTATCGGGTCGTGTACGGTACTCCGAGCGAGAAGGTCGAGGATATACCTGATGCCAGCAAGAACGATTACCTCGTAGGTGTGCCGCTCATGCTGGTGATCCTCGCCACGGGTCTCAACTGGAACCTGTTGCTGCAGTTCATCGATCCCGCGGTCTCGCATCTGCTCAGAATGATGGGGGCGTAGCTCATGGAGATGTATCTGATACTCGCCCCGGAGATCCTGCTGTTGGTCGGAGCGTTGATCTCGCTCTTCGTTCCCAGTGGTCGCGTAGCAGCGGTCGTTGGTGCGCTCGTGACGGGTGCTGGTGCCGTTGCGATGTTCTTCGTTCCACAAGCGGCCGAGCTCTTCGGTGGCATGCTCCGACTGGGGACACCCGAGCTCACAATGCGCTTCGCCACGCTCGTGTTGTCGTTCCTCTTCTTCCTCTGGGTGAGTGCCCGTGGTTGGGGAGGGAAGCGTGCACGTGAGGCCGTTACCATGGCGCTGTTCGCGCTCCTCGGAGCGCTGCTGTTGATGTCGGCCGAGAACCTCGTGGTCATCTACATCGCCATCGAGCTCGCGACGATCCCCGCTTACGTCCTTGTGGGTTATGCCTACGACCGTGAGGGCTCGCTCGAAGGAGCTCTCAAGTACCTGCTACTCTCCATGCTCACGGGGCTCATCATGGCCTATGGTTTCTCGCTGTTGTACGGAGCCACCGGCTCGGTGGACTACGCTTCCATGGACTTCGTTGGGAGCGGGAGACTCGTACTGATGGCCGGCGTCTTCGTGTTGGTAGGGTTCTTCGCCAAGATCACGGCCGTACCGTTCCACTTCTGGGCGCCTGATGCCTATGAGGGAGCCGACACCACATCCACCACGTTCATCGCTACACTGGCTAAGATCGGCCCGATGGCTGCGCTCGTGAAGTTCGTGGCTGTGGCGATCCCTGGCATGAGCGGCCTGGCCATGGTCGTGATGGTGGCAGCCGTCGCCTCCATGATCATCGGTAACTACGTGGCCATGTCGCAGAACGATGTGAGACGGATGATGGCGTACTCCGGTATCGCGACGACCGGTTATATCCTGCTAGGTGTGGGATCGGGTTCCGAAGCTGGTGAAGCGGGAGCCGTCTTCTTCATCATCATCTATTCCATCGCAGCCATGGGTCAGTTGCTCGTTGTTGCTCAGGAGGGTGCGACGTTGGCTGACATCTCCGGCCTCTATCGACGTCGCCCGTACGCTGCATGGGCATCGGTGGCGTTCATCTTCTCGATCATCGGTATCCCACCGCTCGTTGGCTTCTTCGGGAAGCTCGTCATGTTCAGTGCCGCTCTCGAGGCTGGCTTCGGCTGGGCTGTGATCGTTGCCATACTCATGTCGGTCATCTCGGGTGGTTACGCCTTCAAGGTCCTGCGTGCCATGTTCACGCCAGGGGAGGGTGCACCCGCGGCGAGCGAAGCACCGCTCCTCGAGGATGTGGCTGTCGAACCTCAAGCTCCTGCTATCGCTGCCGCAGTGATCATGATCCTAGCTGCAGCATCCATCGTGATGAGCGTATTCACGGAGCCGCTGGCTGCTCTGCTCGGGGCGATCCTGTAGGGCTGTATTAGTCACGATTCCAACCCGGGTCATCGCCCTCCGGCGACGTCGTGACCCGGGTTGGATACTTCGTCGTGATGGGACGGAGAAGTAGCCATCCATAGCACAGCCTGGATGGATCGCCCCTTCATGCGATAATGCTTGGAATCGTGTTCGAAGTGTCCACGTAGGGAAGCGAGGCTCCCGTGTATTATCAGCCAGATATAGAGACCATGCCTCGCGAGGAGTTGCAGAAACTCCAGCTAGAGCGCATGCGTGAGTCGTTCCGTCGTGCCTACGAGAACGTGCCCTTCTACAAACGATCCTTCGATGAAGCCGGGGTTAGCCCTGGTGACCTCCAGAGTCTTGATGATCTGGTCAAGTTCCCTTTCATCGTCAAACAGGATATGAGGGACTCGTATCCGTATGGGCTGTTCGCTGTTGCGCCGAAAGATGTTGCGCGTATCCATGCCTCTTCCGGCACGACCGGTCAAGCTACTGTTGTCGGTCATACCGCACAGGATCTGGCCAACTGGGGCGATTGTTTTGCGCGTGGTATCTACATGGTAGGCGGAGATGCTGACTCCACCATCCAGTCTTCTTACGGCTACGGTTTGTTCACCGGTGGCCTTGGCGCGCACGCGGGGGGAGAGGCGGTTGGATGCACCGTCATCCCCGCTTCATCCGGTAACACGAAGCGCCAGATCCAGCTCATGAAGGACCTGGAGACCGATATCCTCGCTTGCACACCTTCGTATGCGCTGCTCATCGCCGATACAGCGGCTGAACTTGGATATGACATCAAGAACGATTTCAAGCTCTCCGCTGGTATCTTCGGTGCGGAGCCTGCATCTGAGAACATGCGTCAAGCGATTCGTGACAAGCTTGGCATCCAGTATTCGGATGTCTACGGACTATCGGAAGTCATGGGGCCTGGTGTAGCCATGGAATGCACCGAATCCAACGGGCTTCATCTTGCTGAGGATCACTTCTACGCAGAGATCATCGACCCTGAAACCCTCGAGCCCGTTCCTGATGGCGAATGTGGCGAGCTCGTTTTCACCACCCTCACACGCGAGTGTACTCCGCTCGTCCGCTATCGCACTCGAGATATCACGCGTATCATCTCCGAGCCGTGTGCTTGCGGGCGTACACACCGCAAGATCGATCGCATCATGGGCCGCTCGGACGACATGCTCATCATCCGCGGTGTGAACGTCTTTCCATCGCAGATCGAACAGGTCATCACCGGCTTCCCCGAGATCGAGCCGCAGTACCTCATCGTACTGACATCGCGCGGCCCTCTGGATCACGTTGAACTGCGTGTCGAGACCGTCGCCGATTTCCCATTCGACGAAGTCCGCAAGCTTGAGGATCTCAAACGCAGACTCGCCGCTGAACTCCGCAGCAATCTGCAGATCTCGGTAGAAATCCGCATCGTCGAACCCAAGACCATCGAACGCAGCGAGGGTAAAGCCAAGCGTGTCCTCGACCTCAGGGAAGGTAGGAATCGATGATCTCCCAACTGACAGTCTTCATGGAGAACGAGAAGGGCCGCCTTGCGGCAGTCTGTCGTGCACTCGCGGATGCTGACATCAATCTGCATGCTCTTGTGCTCGCGGACACTGCTGATTTCGGGGTACTCCGCCTCCTCTGCGACACCCCCGAAGCCGCCGCCGAAGCGCTCAGGGCCCAAGGTTGGCGAGCTGCTGTCACACCGGTACTTGCTGTTCGAATTCCTAATGTGCCGGGTAGTCTGGCTTCACTTCTTGAGTTCTTGGACGAGAAGGATGTGTCTGTGGAGTACGCCTACTGCTTCTCTATGGCAGGAGATGTCGTTTACGACATACTGAAGGTGGATGATGAGGAGACAGTAGCAACGCTATTGGTCGAGGGCGGTTTCGCACTTGTTAGCCCGGAAGACGTGTATGAGGTCGATGCTACCTGATCTGCCCATTGCTCTGTAATCTACGTCATCTATAGTAGGGATGACGTAGATTACAGAGAAGACAAGCTACGGGGCTGGAGGCTGTATCACCAGCGACTTTGCATTCCTGGATTCCCCTGGGAAGATCCTAACGCCGAATACCGTTCGTTACCTTACAGGCTTCTACGAAGCCAAAGGGAAGCTATCTGTGCTGCGGGGTCTATGTCCTCAAGAAATCGGTGGGCTGATGCAGGCCACTCGTATCCGTATCGTGGAAGCTTCATGCAACATCGATGGCATCCGCACCAGCCAGAAGCGCATGGACAAGCTGATGACTGAGAATTCCGAACCCGAGACGAGAGACGAGGCTGAGATCGTCGGCTATCGTGAAGCCTTGGACTTCATACATGAGCAGCATACGGATCTTTCAATCAACCCAGAAGTACTCCTACAGCTTCAAGAGAAATCGTTCCATCATTCGAACAGCTATATCGAGAGCAGATGCCACGAATTCCATAGCAACGAACACGGAGAATCGCTCTACCGATGGGAACCAACTTCCTTTGAGACCTCTGCCTTGACTGCCCTCTGCAAGAGATACGAGCATGACATCAGTGAGGGTGAATATGACCCTGTGCTTCTCGCCATGAAGTTCGTGATCGACTTCAATCGCATCTTCCCCTCACTTGTAGGCAGAAGGCGCCTGACCAGGCTTCTCATGACACTGCTGCTACTGCGGAGCGGTTTCGATGCCGGCAGGTTCGTGAGCATCGAAAGCTGGATAGTGCAGGATAAACGCTCCTACTATGAAACGCTCGGCACAAGCACGGCGGGATGGCGAGTGGGTGAGATCGACTACGAACCCTTCATTCGATACATGCTTCGCATGATGAGCTCGGCAGTCCAGGATCTCTCAGACAGGCTGAGGGACTTTCTAGACCGGAAGATGACGAAACCTGACAGGATAGCCGCGCTATTCGAGCGCCGCAACACGAGGATCACCAAACGCGATCTTGTTCTCGAGCTACCGGATATTTCGGAGACCACGATCGAGCGCACTTTGCATGATCTTCTTCACGCAGGGCGGATCCGTAAAGTGGGCGGCGGGCGCTCAACCGGATACCTGCGAGAAGGCGCACCTTCCTCAGATCCGCCACGGGTCAGTTACTCGATTCTTCTACATTTCGTGCGATAATAGCCGGAATTCACTCCACCTCACCGGATCGGGAGGACTCGTGACCATCGCATTGTTGTCCGGCAACGAAGCCATCGCGCGTGGCGCCTGGGAAGCAGGCTGTACGGGCGGATTCGGATATCCCGGCACCCCTTCCACGGAGACCCTCGAGTACTTCGTGACC
>CAYVBA010000022.1:0-17825 GCA_964448475.1 uncultured Coriobacteriales bacterium | reverse complement strand
ACTTGACTATCAAATACTGCCATTATGGACTTGTTTCCGCGAAGCGATATTTTCATGTTTCTCGCTCAATGGGTTTCACACCCATGTGTGCTAAAAACATTGATATATAAGGGTTTTCAGCTCTCTCAATCTTTTACCCTTGACATCAATACTACCGTCTCAACGTGATGGGTCTGAGGGAACATGTCAACTGGAGTGATGCGATCCACTTGCCATGAGTTGGATCCACAGATGATGGCAAGATCGCGTGCGAGTGTCGCAGGGTCACAGCTCACGTATACGATGCGCTCCACATCACTGTCTCTCAGCATCTCGGAAACCTCAGGCGCGAGACCCGCGCGGGGAGGATCCACCACGATACCCTCGACCTCATCGATGATGCTCGCGAGTTCACGTGCGACGTCACCACCTATGATCTCAGCCTCGTAGCCAGCCGCTTCAACCGCTCTTCGCTGATCGCGAACTGCTGGTCCGTAGCTCTCGACTGAGATCACGTCCTTCTCGCCCTTCAGGAGCGGCAGCGTGAAAGTACCGACCCCGGAGTAGAGGTCGAGAACCGTATGATATGGCTCGAGAGTGTCTACGACAGTATTGACAAGGGTCTCGGCTTGCTCGGTATTAACCTGGAAGAACGAGGGTGCAGAGACCTCATAGGACGATCCGGCCAGACGTTCCCTCCAGAATCCCTTGCCACCTAGTTGCTCCACGTTACTTACGACGCGCTCCTTGGCGGTCGACTTGAGGAGGACGCGGACGATGGACGTAGGGGAAAGGGCATCGTTCAGGATGCGCTCAGCTTCCGCGCGCGGGAACGAACTCGTGGGGGTCCACAAAGCGATCTCGAGATCGTTGGTTCGACTGGAGTGCCGCAGGCTTACTCGCTCGATGCCGAGGTCGTTACCTGCTCCAGCGAGATAGCGGAGTGCTCCACGAAGCGCTTTGGGAGCTTTGGACGCGCGACCTGAGGCGAGAGGACACGAATCGATGGGGATGATATCGGTTCCACCCGGGGCGGTGTAGCCGAGCTCAAGAGCTCCCGTGGACATGCTCGTGCGTAGCTCGATCTTGTTGCGGTACCCGTAGGTCTTGGGAGAAGCGATGGTATCCTCTACGAGCTCCGTAATAACGTCACGTTCGAATCCACCGATACGTACGAGTTGTTGGATCACGTTGTCCCGTTTCGAGATCAGCTGGAGGTCGTAGGAGACGAGACCCCACGGACAGCCTCCGCAGATGCTCTGGTACTTACAGGGTGAGGCGACACGATTCTCGGAAGGCGAGATGATCCGCTCGACGCGAGCACGCGCGAACCGCTTCTTCTCTTCGATGAGCGAGACTTCCACGGTGTCACCGGGAACTGCACGCTCCACGAAGATGGTCTTCCCTTCGAGCGTTCGCGCGATGCCTTCAGGCCCGTTTGAAAGAGCGATGATCTCCAGTTCCATCTAACGCTTACCGCCGAAGAGCACACGGAGCGCTGCTCCGAAGAGTTCGAACGCATGGGAGATTCTGCCGCGTTCGGCCTCATGGGTCGGTGTCGCCTCCGGCTCCACAGGGACTTGCGTTCCCGGATCGACCTCGGTGGCGTGAGACATGGACTCCATCACCGGCGCAACACGTTGCTGGGGTGTTGCTTCGATGGTAGCACGGTAGGATACATCGGGATGCAGGCCTGCACAGCGTGCACGCTCGGTTGCATAGTCCATTGAGCGCTGCTGTGAGTCGATCGCTTCTGCTCCATCGGCGATGGGGATCCGCTGTAGAACACCTTCGGAATCCATCTGGCGTGCCTTCACGTTGTCTTTGAGTTGGAGATCGAGAAGACCGCGAACTTGAGCTCTCGTATGGTCCTCGAGCAGGGGATAGGCGATCTCCACGCGACGTTCGGTGTTGCGCGTCATGAGGTCGGCGGAGGAGAGATAGATGGGTGACGCCTCCTCACCGAAGCAGTAGATGCGTGCGTGTTCCAGCATGCGGCCGACGATGCTCCGTACGCGGACGTTGTCCGTCTTGCCCGGTACACCCGGAAGGATGCAGCAGATGCCGCGGATGATGAGGTCGATCGAAACACCCTTCTGACTTGCTTCCGAGAGCTTGTCTATGAGGTCGCGATCGGTGAGGGAGTTCATCTTGAAGATGATCCGGCCCTTCTCGCCCCGTTCAGCACGCGCGATCTCCCGATCGATACCGTCCATGATGAGGGACTTCAGCCCGTACGGTGCGACTCCTAGGTACTCATACTCACCCGCGAGCTCCGAGAGCGACATGTTGCGGAAGAACGCGTTCGCATCCTCACCCACGCCTTCGTGAGCGGTCATGAGTGAGAGGTCGGAGTAGAGGCGTGCCGTCTTCTCGTTGTAGTTGCCGGTGCCCAGCTGCGTGATCCGCCGGATCCTTCCGTTGATACGACGAGTGATCTGGCAGATCTTGGAGTGGACCTTGAAGCCTTCGGAGCCGTAGGACACGATACATCCGGCGTCTTCGAGGCGCTCCGCCCAGTCTATGTTGTTCTCCTCGTCGAACCGCGCGCGCAGCTCCATGAGGACGGTGACCTCCTTGCCGTTCTCCGACGCGGCGATGAGGGATTCAGCCAGGCGAGACTTCTTGGCTATGCGGTAGAGCGTGATCTTGATCGAGATCACTGTGGGATCGTACGCAGCCTCATGGATGAGCTCGAGGAACGGATCCATGCGCTCATACGGATAGAACAACATGATGTCGTTGTCCATGACCTGCTCGTAGATGGGTTGCGTGGGGTTCACGTCAGGTGATGGCTGGGGCGAGAAGGGCTGGTAGAGGATCTCACGCTGCGAATACTCGGGGATACGGTCCTCGAGTCCGAAGACGTAGCTCACGTCGATCGGTGTGTCGGTCACGAAGACGCGACCCGAGGAGAGTCCGAGCAGCTTGCGGATCCAGCGGACGAGGTGCGGGTCGAACTCCGACTGGAACTCGATACGCACTGGCGCCAAGCGCATCCGCTTCTTGAGTACCTTCTTCATGTGCTGACGGTAGTCCTCCTCGTCCTCCGAGAAGACCTCGTCAGGGTTGATGTCCGCATTGCGCGTGATGCGCATGATGGTCTTGTCAGCGATGGTGTAATCACCGAAGGCCGTGTCGGCGAACGCGAGCACGATGTCCTCGAGCAGGATGTAGCGAAGACCCGGCTTGCCGTCAGCGTTGGGGAGCTCGAGCACGCGTGGCAGCGTCTCCGGCACATCTATGAGGCCGAGCGTTCCTTCCTCGCCTTCACCGTCCAAGCTGTAGACGGCGTAGAGATCGACGTTGCGCAGGTTGGGGAAGGGATGGCGCGGATTGATGATCTGGGGCGAGAGGATCGGGAGGACGTACTGGTTGAAGTAGCTCTCGACGAAGGTGCGGTCCTCACCTTGCAGGGTCTTCGCGTCGTAGCGTTTGATGCCGAAGGGTTCCAGGTCCTTCTCGACCTGATGGAAGGTCTCGGCCCTCTTGCGGATCAGCGGATGGAGCATCTCGAGGAGCGAGGTGATCTGCTCGGTAGGAGTCTGGTTGGACTTGTTGTCTATCGGCTCCTTCTTGAGGATCGAGAGATCCTGGAGGCCGCCCACACGGATCATGAAGTACTCGTCCAGGTTGGACGTGAAGATGGAGACGAACTTGATGCGCTCGAACAGGGGTGTCTCAGGATCACGCGCTTCGTCCAGGACGCGGTCGTTGAACGTCAGCCAGGACAGTTCCCTGTTCTGTGTATAGCTGAAATCGAGGTCTCTCGCGCACATACGAAACGCTCCCTAAAGTCCCGAGTGGACCCCGAGTACACGGTCCAGCAGATAGCCTTCACGCACACCGTACTTGCTGATCTCTATCAAGTCCGCGCCGAAATGCTCAGCGATGGTCCTCACTACGATCATACCTGGTATAGCTGTATGTATCCGATCCGGCACCACGTTGAGGAGCTTGCGCATGGCGTCGTGCGCGTCGTAGGCCACCATGTGCAGGAGCTCGTCGAGTTCCTGGGTGGTCACGGAGTGGTAACCGGGATCGTACGCATGCGCGATGAGGTCATCCTTGAGCTTGCCGCTGGCGCGGATCGTGCCACCCACGCCTACGATGACGGGGAACTCCTTGCCACTGAACTCGGGGATCTGCGAGATCTCGTGCTGTACGTATGCGGCGATCCTCTCCTGCTCACGAGCGGTCGGCATGAGGGTGTGGACCCAATCCAGGTAGAGGGAGAGCGAGCCGAAGTTGAGGCTCTCGGCGTGGACGGCCTTACCGCCTTCGATGAGGACGATCTCCGTCGAGCCGCCACCGATGTCGAACTGCACACCGTCATCCACGCGGATGGAGTTCATGGCGCCCACGAAGCCGTAATGCGCTTCCTGCGTACCGGAGAGGAGATCCACCTCGAGGCCCGTCTCCTCCTTGATCCTTTTGATGACCTTCTTCGAGTTACGTGCCTTGCGCAGGATCGCGGTGGCGAAGATGTACGTCTCCATCTCACCGAAGTTCTCTATCTTGCGCTGATAGCTCTTGATGATGTCTATGGCCTTGATGATGCCGTCCGCGCTCAGGTTGCCTTTCCGGTCCAGATAGCCGGTCAAGCTGGCCATGGTCTTCTTGTTGACTACCTGTCTGAAGTGGCGTGGACCCTCATCGTCCACGTGGTAGATGATCAATCGCATGGTGTTGGATCCGAAGTCGATCAATGCGACGTTCACACGCGCTCCTCACTGGTAGTCGTCTGCACCACCATTATGTCAAATCGATGAGTGCCCGTGGGGCTATCGCCACGGTGAGTTCCCGAGGGATGACCGAGATATCGATGGAGGTCGCCTCGTACTTCTCGCCATCCAGCTGGTACGCGATGACCGAGCCATCCACGTGCTCGATCCGTGCGGTGGAGAGCGTTCCGGTGGTCAGCTCCTCGAACGACGCATGCGTCTCGCGCAGCACGCTCACGATGCCTCTCACGAGCCGATGGAGCGGCAGTCGAGGCACCCACGCGAAGTCGAGCCGTCCGTCCACGATAGATGCCTCGTTGGTGAGCGCGACTCCGCCTCCGTACGTGCGGCCGTTGTTGATGGCGAGAAGGAACGGGTCGATCCTGACGGGATCGGCTTCATCGAACGATACGAGTGTGTCCGGCATGCGCTTCATGCGCCTGAGAGCGGTGACCACGGCGGGGACGTAGAGTGCTTTACCCGAGCGCTTGCGCGTTCGTGCGAGCCGATCGGCTTCGAACGCCGTTTCGGCATCGAGGCCGAACGAGAACGTCTCGAGGTAGTACTCATCGTTCGCGCGAGCGATGTCCATGTCGATCACGGTGCCGCGCATCATGACGTTCAGCGCATGCTCGAGCGAATGGTGCACTCCGAGCGATCGAGCTATGTCGTTTCCGGAACCGGCAGGTGCGACGGCGAGCACCGGACGCTCATCGCGAGGTAGCTCCAGGAGCGCGTTCGCTACATGATGGATGGTTCCGTCACCGGCGATCACCAGTACGGTGGATCCCGCACCACGTGTAGCGATTCCGCGGACCTGATCGCGTACGTCATCACGTGCACAGGTGGTATGAAGCTCGTGCTGGATGCCGTGCGACGTGAGCCAGGCATGGGCCGAAAGCGCCATCCGGGATGCTTGTCCGTGGCGCGCCACAGGGTTGTAGACGACGTCGATGAACGCCAGATGAGAGCTCTGTTCTCCTGCTGTGTTCATGCATCTCCCGAACGTCGGATCGTGCGTTGCTATGCTATCATGCATACCGCTATCTCCGCCTCCATAGCTCAGGGGATAGAGCGTCTGCCTCCGGAGCAGAAGGCCGCAGGTTCGAATCCTGCTGGGGGCACCATCCAACTGCAGAGAGAGGAGCCCCTCGTCCATGACAGGAGCAGGAACCCTTACGTTCACGGTGAGTGACCGAGAGATCCATTACTACCCTCTACCGGATGGTGCGGATAAGCTTCCGTATTCCCTCCGGATCCTCCTCGAGAACATCCAGCGCAACGTGGCCGACCCGGCGGAGCGCGAACGACTCTCCCAGGAGCTCATCCAAGCAGGCCTCGCTGGTGAAGCAGGAGGGGAGATCCCCTTCATGCCGTACCGCGTCCTCCTCACCGACTTCACGGGTGTTCCGTGCATCGTGGACTTCGCCGCCATGCGTGACGCGGTGGCTTCAGTCGGGGGAGACCCGGCGGACATCAATCCTCTCTGCCACGCCGATCTCGTGATCGACCACTCGGTCATCGCTGACGTCACCGGCGAGGGAGCTTGCAAGCGCAACATGCAGATCGAGTTCGAGCGCAACCAGGAGCGCTACCGCTTCCTCAAGTGGGGTCAAGGTTCCTTCGACGACCTGCGCATCGTGCCGCCCGGGGCAGGTATCTGCCATCAGCTCAATCTCGAGCGTCTCTCGTCCACCGTGGTCGAGAAGGACGTGGACGGTCGCACAATCGCGCTTCCTGACACGCTCGTCGGTGCTGACTCGCACACCCCGACCGTCAACGGACTCTCAGTCGTCGCGTGGGGCGTCGGGGGCATCGAGGCGGAAGCCGTCATGCTGGGCCAGCCCATATCGATCCTCACTCCTCGCGTCGTAGGCGTCCGTTTCACCGGTCAGCTCCAGGACGGCGTCGTGGCTATGGACCTCGCACTCACCATGGCACATGAGCTCCGCAAGCTCGGTGTGGTCGGTTCCTTCGTCGAGTGTTTCGGCCCCGGCGTGGAGACGCTCTCCGTGACCGACCGAGCGACCGTCACCAACATGAGCCCGGAATACGGCTCCACCATCGTCCATTTCCCGGTCGATGAGCGCACGCTCGATTTCTACCGCCTCATGGGCCGCGACGAGAATCACATCCAGCTCGTCGAGCAGTACTCCAAGGCTCAAGGTCTCTGGCACGAACCCGAGGTCGAGCGCACGTACGCTCAGGTCATCGAGATCGACCTCAGCTCCGTCGAGCGTTCCCTCTCCGGTCCCTCGCGACCGCATGACCTCATCGCGCTCAAGGATGCGCAGGAGGCGTTCGACACCGTCTCACGTGAGCGCGGCCTCGACACAGAGAAGACAGCCACCTGGAACGATGGCGAGAAGGACGTGGAGCTCTCGCACGGTGCCGTCGCCATCGCTGCTATCACGAGCTGCACCACGACCGCCAACCCCGAGCTCGTCATCGAAGCCGGTCTCGTTGCCAAGCGCGCTGTCGAGCTCGGCCTTCAGGCCAAGCCGTGGATCAAGCGTATGCTCTCGCCGGGTTCACCCGCGACGGCCGATGTCCTCCGTGAGAGCGGGCTTCTCGCCCCGCTCGAGGATCTCGGGTTCTACATCGCCGGATTCGGCTGCATGAGCTGCATCGGTAACTCCGGACCCATCGATCCCGGTATGTCCGCCATCTCTCGTGATGTCGAGCTCGCTGCCGTCCTCTCCGGAAACCGTAACTTCGAAGGTCGGATCGGTCCGGACCTCTCGCAGAACTACCTCATGGCGCCTGCAACCGTGGTGCTCTACAGCATCGCGGGGACGGTGGACCTCGACCCCATGAACGATCCCATCGGCGAGGACCGCGACGGCAATCCCGTCTTCATGACCGACCTGCTGCCCTCGCGCGCTGAGATTGCAGCCGAGGTCGAGCGCTTCGCAACGATCCAGCTCTACACGGAAGCACACGAAGGTCTTCTGGCTGGAGACGAATCCTGGCGCTCGCTCGAGAGCGATGCCAGCGTCACCTACGACTGGGACGCCGACTCCACGTACGTGCAGAAGCCACCGTACTTCATGGGATTCGGTCCCGATCTCCCCGCTGCTGAGCCCATCACGGGCGCGCGCGTGCTGCTCAACCTAGGTGACTTCATCACGACCGACCACATCTCACCAGCCGGTTCCATAGCGCCCGATTCACCTGCGGCTCAGTACCTCGAGCGCCACGGGGTGCCCCAGGCCGAGTTCAACACCTACGGTTCGCGTCGCGGTAACCACGAGGTGATGATGCGTGGCACGTTCTCCAACCCCCGCATCGTAAACCTGCTTGCAGACGGGAAGCTCGGCGGTTACACCAAGGACTTCACTGACGGCGACATCCGTACGATCTGGGGTGCCGCCAGCTCGTACGCCCAGCGAGGCATCCCGCTCATCGTCCTCGCCGGCAAGATGTACGGCTCCGGCTCGTCCCGTGACTGGGCGGCCAAGGGTCCCGCGCTCATCGGCGTCAAGGCCGTCATCGCCGAGTCCTACGAGCGTATCCACCGCTCCAACCTCGTGGGGATGGGCGTCCTCCCGTTCCAGTACGAGGAGGGGCATAACGCAGCCTCACTCGGTCTCATAGGGAACGAGATCTTCGATTTCCCAGCCCTCGACCTCGCATCAGGTGTCGTACCTGAGAAGGTCACCATCACTTATACGGACGAGATGGGCGAGAAAGGCGCGTTCGATGCGATCCTGCGGATCGATACTCCGACCGAAGCCGCTTACGTGGCGAACGGGGGAGTCATGCCTTACATGCTGCGAGACATACTGAACCGTTCCGAGTCCTGATACATCTCAGGGCCTGAAGCGTCGAGGAAGACCCTGGATCCGGTCGAGTCGGTTCCAGGGTCTTCTCATGTCAAAAGAGGTCGGAATCACCTTGTGCTCCGGGTGATCCTGGAAGTACTGCGACCCAGTACATAGTAAAGAGGACCCCGGGCCCGCTTCACGCGGATCCGGGGTCCTCGATCGTGCTCCGGTCTCACGTCTAACCGTTACGGGACTCCTCGTAATCCTTGATGAGCTTCTCGGCGGTGTCGTAAGGCACCTGCTCGTATCCTGCGATCTCGACCTCGTACTCACCGGTACCGCGGGAGAGTGAACGGAGTTTCGTGGCGTAGTCCACGACCTCGGCATACGGCACCGTTGCCTTGACCACGCTGTTCCCGTACTCATCTGAATCCATACCGTTGATGCGACCGCGGGAAGCCGAGATGTCTCCCATGACGGCTCCGTTGTAGTCATCAGGGACGGTGATCTCCATATCAGCCATGGGTTCGAGGAGCACGATGTCGGCCTTCTCGCAGGCATTCCTGAAACCGATACGCCCAGCCGTCTTGAACGCCATGTCGTTAGAGTCTACCGAGTGATACGAGCCGTCGTACACGGCTACCTTCACGTCGACCATCGGGTATCCGGCGAGGACACCTTCCTCCATGGCTTCGATGACACCCTTCTCGATGGCAGGGAGATAGTTCTTGGGGATCTTGCCACCTACGATCTCATCCACGAACTCGAAGCCGTTTCCCGTGTTGGGCTCGATGCGCAGCCAGCAGTCAGCGAACTGACCGGCACCACCGGTCTGCTTCTTATGGCGACCTTGCGCGGAAGCTGTCTTGCGGATGGTCTCGCGATAAGGGATGCGGATCGGGACGAGGTTCGCCTTGACGCCCGTCTGCTCTTCCAGTCGGTTGAGCATGACAGCGATCTGAGCTTCACCGACCGCCGTGATGACGGTCTGCTTCGTCTCGTCGTTACGGGACACCGTCATGGTCGGGTCCGCTTCGATGGCACGACTCATGAACTCGGAGAGCTTGTCCTCCTCGTTCGGGTTCTCAGCCTCGATGGCTACCATATGGAGCGAGTTGGGGAAGCGGAACGCCGCTGCCTCGACCTCACCGGACACCGAATAGGTGTCACCGGTGTGCGCGTCGTTGAGCTTGGGCACCACGACGATGTCACCGGCGGCCGCTGCCTCGATGGGCTCGGTCTCCTTACCGGTCATCGTGTTGATGTTGCCGATACGCTCCTTGCGCTGCGTACGTGCGTTGATGAGATCCATGCCCGGCTCGAGCGTTCCGGTGAGGACCTTCGCGAAGGAGAGGCGACCCACGTACGCATCCGAGAGCGTCTTGAAGATGAAGATGACGGGGCGGGCGTCGCTCGGATGGATGGTGAGCGTGTTGCCGTCCACCAGATCCATGGCGCCGTGGTCACGCGGACTCGGGAAGTACGTGACGATGTCATCCATGAGCGGACGGATGCCTTGCTCGATGAGCGTGGAGCCGACGTACACAGGAACGAAGATACGCTGTGTGATAGCTGCCTTCAGAAGACCCTCGAGCTCTTCCTGCGTAATCTCATTACCCTCGAGGTACTTCTCCATCATCTCGTCGTCGGCTTCGACGACGAGTTCCGCGACATGCTCACGGGCTGCCGCAGCGACGTCGGCGTACTCATCGGGGATCTCCTCGACACGCTCCTTGCCATCCTCGTAATAGCGAGCCTTCATGCGGAGGATGTCGATGACTCCTTCGAAACGCTCAGCGGAGCCGATGGGGATGTTCACAGCTGCGACACGCTTGCCGAAGCGGTCGGTGAGGAGTTCCATGGTGTGCTCGAAGTCCGCGCCCTCACGATCGATCCTGTTGACGAAGATGGCGCGTGCTGTTCTGAGGTCCTCAGCGGCGTACCAGAGCTTGATGGTGGTGGGCTGAGGGCCGGTCACCGAGTCGACCACGAAGAGTGCGGTTTCGGAGACCGCCATCGCTGCGTACGCGTCACCGATGAAGTCGGGGTAGCAGGGTGCGTCCAGCACGTTGATGCGATGACCCTTGTGGGGCACGGGGGCGATTGCGGTAGAGATGGAGATGTTCCGCTTGATCTCTTCAGGATCGTAGTCGAGTGTGGGCTTTCCGCCCTCGGTCGAACCGAGTCGTGTGGTGATGCCTGAGAGATGCAGCATCGCCTCGGCCAGAGATGTCTTCCCGACACCTGCTTGCCCCACGAGAACGACATTACGGATCCTATCGGTATCGGCTACAGCCATACCTTCTCGCCTCCTTGTATCAACCGCACCCCGCAGGCGCGGATGAACCATGTCGATGCACGTCCACAATGGTACAAGATTTACGCATGAATCTGTGGAAACTGTCGAGAGATCGGCTTGCGATCGGGCGAGTCATACAATGGTTCCCGGGCTTCTCGCCCCATCGCAGATGATAGGTCCATACGACGTCCGGTAAGGAGTAATCCATGGCATTCGGAGATCCTCTGTATACGCCCGAGTACAAGCCGTCCGGTGATGAGGTAGCGGTCATCGAAACTTCCAAGGGAACCATCAAGGTCCAGCTCGATGCGGAGGGTGCGCCAATCCATGTGGCCAACTTCGCCGAACTCGCCCAGAGCGGTTTCTACGACGGTCTGAAGTTCCACCGCTACGTCCCCGGGTTCGTCATCCAAGGTGGATGCCCCAACACCCGTGAGATGACGTCGGATCAGGTGGCAGCCGGTGGCGTGCAGGGCATGAATCCTCCGGGAACCGGTGGTCCTGGTTACTCGATCAAGGCGGAGTACGCCACTAACCCCAACAACAAGCATGTCGACGGTGCGCTTGCCATGGCACGTTCGCAGCATCCTGATTCCGCTGGTTCGCAGTTCTACTTCTGCCTGGGTGCTCAGCATGGACTCGACTCCGGATACACCGTCTTCGGTACCACCCTCGAAGGCAAGGAAGTCATCTCCGAGCTCCGTGCCGGCGATGTCATCGAGTCGGTTACTATAGAGCGTGGCGCATAGATCGCCTTCCATGGAACCCCGCGGAGAGATACGGAACCAGTAGTGAATACCGAGATGTTCAACAAGGCCCGCGAAGCATACGCGGCACATGATTACGTAGGTGCCATCGTCCTGTTCGAGGAAGTGCTCGAAGCAGGGGAGACCTCTGGTGAGGTACACCATCTCAAAGGTAATGCCTTCATGCAGATCGGACGTTTCGATGATGCAGCCGAGGCGTATCGCAAGGCTCTGGCCGATGGGTCGTACGGCAAGCGTGGCGCTGTCTCCACTAACCTCGGCAAGGCGTACATGGCCATCGGGGATGTGGACAGCGCGGTGGAGAGCTTCCATGCCGCTATCTCGGACCGCGGATACGAAGCGGTCCACAAGGCGTATTCCGCACTGGGCGGCGCGTACCTCAAGAAGAACAACCCGCGTGAAGCGGGAGTGGCGTACCGGAAGGCAGCACTCGACGAGCGCAACCCCGATCCGTCCCGCGCGCTCCTCAATCTGGGCTTGTGCTTCATGGAGCTCGACCGCCCGCAGGACGCCGTGGAGGCGTACCGTACGGCACTCGACTTCGCCATGCCATCCGTCGAGCAGCGTATGATCCATGCCAACATGGGCCAGGCGTACGTGGCGCTCAACAGGATGGATGAGGCGTACGAGAGCTTCATGAACGCCATCGAAGGCGGCATGTACGAGCTCACGCCCGCGGCTCAGCGGGATTTCGAGACCGCGAAGGAAGTCCGTAACGCCCAAAAACGTGCAGCATCCTCCTTGGGAGGCACCGAGGAGTTCCTCATGAGTGCCGGCGCCCGTATGTCCGACACGGGCTCCGCCGTGATCATGCCGTCGCCTGAGGATTCCGGCTTCTTCGATCTGAGCGAGAAGGAACTGATCGCTCAGTCCAAGATGATGTCCAAGGCCGAGCGCAAGAACAAGCACACCGGTCTGAAGGTCTTCTTCGGCTTCCTGATCGTCCTGCTCCTCGCAGCGGTCGGACTCTTCTACGCGTACACGCAGGGCTTCGGCTACCCCATGCAGGAGACCACCATCAACAACCTCTTCAACGCTCACGCACGCGGAGCGGATACGACGGAATACTGGGGTGAAGGAGCTACGGCCGAATACATCACCGAGGAGCTCCGTGAGGTGGCGCCCACCTCCAACATCACGATCGACGGGATGGACAGCTCCAGCACGACGTCCACCGCTCGCGTGACCGCCACGCTCCCAGAAGGCGGAACGGTCACCTACAAGGTCGATCTCGTGCGCGACATGATCGCGTGGAAGGTCGGGAACATCGACCTCATGTTCGACTCGCGTGTGAACGCCCCTGCTGACGGCCCTCAAGCGCTGGGCGGTGCAGATAACGCGAATCCTCTCGCCGGCGAAGGTGAGCAGGACCGACTGGAAGTGGAACAACAGGAGCAAACAGCACCTGCCAACTGATATCAGGATCGATACGAAGGAGTTTTCGGATGCAAGAGAAGACCTATGTGATGCTCAAGCCCGACGCGGTGCGTAACCGTCACGTCGGAGCTATCGTCGACCGTTTCGAGCGTTCCGGCCTTACCGTGGAGCGCATGGTGCTCGAGCCCGTCACCGCTGAGCAGGCACAGGCCAACTACGCCGAGCACGAGGGCAAGCCCTTCTACGAGGGCCTCATCGCTTACATCACCTCCGGTCCCGTCGTGAAGATGGTCATCTCCGGAGAAGGCGCCGTGGCCAAGGCTCGCTCCCTCATGGGTGCGACCAACGCAGCCGAAGCTGCTCCCGGAACCATCCGTGGGGACTTCGGTCTCACCGTAGATGAGAACGTCATCCACGGTTCGGATTCCCCTGAGTCCGCCGAGCGTGAGATCGGTATCTTCTTCGGCGCTTAGGTCCAGTTGTTGAAATCGTGATACCATGCGATGCCGCAGGTAGCGGAAGCTGCTTGCGGTATCGTAGGAATGTAGTGCGCACCCGGTAGGAAGAGGCGACATTGTCACTGGTGGATCTCCTGTTCGGTCAATGGGGCGGCGATATGGCCATAGACCTCGGTACGGCGAACACGCTCGTATCGGTCCGTGGTCGCGGTATCGTGCTCGATGAGCCGAGCGTCGTCGCCATAGAGAAGGACGAGAAGCGCGTGCTCTCCGTAGGTACGGAGGCCAAGCGTATGCTCGGTCGTACGCCTGGAAACATCGTGGCCATGCGTCCTCTCAAGGACGGCGTGATCGCTGACTTCGACGTCACCGAGGCCATGCTCCGCTACTTCATCAACAAGGCTCGTGACAAGCACTTCCCGTGGTCTCCGCGTCCACGGGTCGTGGTCTGCGTTCCCAGTGGAGTCACGTCGGTCGAGAAGCGCGCTGTCTTCGAGGCCACCATCCAAGCCGGTGCTCGCCAAGCGTTCCTGATCGAGGAACCCATGGCAGCTGCCATCGGCGCGGGTCTTCCCATCGAGGAGCCTACCGGTTCCATGGTCGTGGACATCGGGGGAGGTACTACTGAAGTCGCCGTCATCTCACTCGGCGGTATCGTGGTCTCCAAGTCGGTCCGCAGCGCGGGCGACGAATTCGATGAAGCCATCACCACGCACGCGAAGAACGCCTACAACCTCCTCATCGGAGAACGTACGGCGGAAGATATCAAGATCAAGATCGGTTCGGCTGCGCCTCTCGTGGAGGAGCTCGACGTCGAGGTCAATGGACGCGATCTGCTCACGGGTATGCCGAAGACCGTGCGGATAGAATCCGAGGAGATCAGAGCGGCTCTCACCATCCCGGTCAACGAGATGATCCAAGCCGTGAAGGACACTCTGGATGACACTCCGCCCGATCTCGCGAGTGACCTCATGTACTACGGCATCCTACTCACCGGTGGTGGAGGATTGCTCCGTGGTCTCGATGAGAGACTCCGCGCGGAAACAGGCGTACCGGTCCATGTCTCACCTACCGCTCTCACGAATGTCGTGGAGGGTTGTGCTCAAGTACTCGAGTCCGATGCCCTCAGCAGACCTTACATGCAGAGTGGCGGGCAATAGGAGGAAGTCTCCTCTGTGGCCAGGCAGCGACGCTTCAAGGGATCTTCCTTCGGGTCCAGGAATCCGGGTGGTAAGAACCCTCGTCTCCTCATAATCCTCGTCATCATCTCGTTCATATTGATGACCGTCTCATCCCAGTTCGGTGATGGGTTCTTAAGGCCTGTCCGTGACGTGGTGCATCGTGTCTCAGCTCCGCTCGCATCCCTCGGGTCGGCGGTCTCACGCCCCATGACGAGCGTCGGTAACGTGGCGACCAACATCACGGCGGATGGTGACACCCTCACGCAACTGAGGGAGGAGAACACGGCGCTCCGTGCGACGGTCGAGCAGCTGGAGGAGTATCGACTTCAGAGTCAGCGCCTGACCGAGCTCCTCGGCCTCAGAGATGTGTACGGCTTGAGCTCCACCGCAGCGCGTGTCATCGGTGTTCCTTCCTCAGGATGGGATCGCACCATCACCATAGACAAAGGCTCGTCGGACGGCGTCACATCCAACATGCCGGTGCTCACCGCTTCGGGTGTGATCGGACAGACCATCACCGCGGAACCCGACTCCTCGGTCGTGCGATTGCTCACCTCCGAGAACTCCGGGGTCTCAGCACTCATACAATCGTCACGTGCGCAAGGTATCCTGCGTGGTTCCGCTGACGGGACTCTGCATCTGGACTACATCCCCGTGGACACGGAAGTCGTACCCGGAGACGTGATCATGACTTCGGGATTGGGCGGTGTCTATCCGAAGGGCCTCGTCATCGGCGAGGTCGTGAAAGTCGATCCCGCGCCCGGTGGTCTCCACCTGGATATCGTGGTGAAGCCGAACGCCGAAGCTCGGAATGCAGAGGAAGTCCTCGTCATCACGGAGCTAGCCGCAGCCTCCTACGACGTGGAAGTGACCACCACCGCTGAGCCCGTCGAAGAAGGGGCGGAGACCACCACAGCAACGGCCGAGGAGGGATGATGGATTACCGCAAGCCGACAGCAACGCGCACCATCCTCATCGTAGCGGCCGTTCTTCTCGCCCTCGTGAGATTGATCGTGGAGCCTAACATCTCCCTCGCTGGAGTGACTCCTGACATCCTCTTCATCCTCGTCTGCATCATCGGGTTCGCACGCGGTTCGACGACCGGTATGATCGCCGGTTTCATCATCGGTCTCATCGCTGATCTGCTCGGGCTGACGCCGATCGGACTCTCGTCGCTCCTGTTCTGCGTGACGGGGTATCTGACCGGCACGTTCGATCGCAATCTGTTCGAGGAGGAGGTCCGCACGCCGATCCTCATGCTCGCCGTGACGGCACTTGTGTACCACATCGCTAAAGCCATCTTCATGACCATCTTCGGCATGGTGGAGTCGTTCGGGACCACTCTGCTCCAGATCGTACTGCCGGGCACGCTCTACACCATAGTGGTGGGTGCGCTCGTGATCCTCCTGATCTCCCGTTTCA
Organism: uncultured Coriobacteriales bacterium; assembly: GCA_964448475.1. GTDB lineage: Bacteria > Actinomycetota > Coriobacteriia > Coriobacteriales > CAYVBA01 > CAYVBA01. The sequence continues at coordinate 1,851 of CAYVBA010000022.1, read as the reverse complement.
TGGGTGCATCCCATGGGCGCCTCAAAGGATCGCAGCTCAGATGATCGAGACTTCTCGCGAGGTCCTCATCGGAGTCGGTGTTCTCATCCTCGTCCTCGTCATATCGGTCGTCATCTTCATCCGCCGCAGGAAGCGGGCGAACACGCACGCCTTCGAGATCTCCGACAGAGGTGTCAAGACGCCCGTCACCGAGGAGGAGAAGCCCGCCCAGACGGAGCTCAAAGGTCGCTTCGTGGGATTCGGTGCGGTTGCGGCAGGTGTCTTCTCGCTCCTCGGGTTGCGCCTCTGGCAGATGCAGCTCGTGGATGGCGAGGAGTACGTCGCGCAAGCTGAACGCAACAGGACGCGCAAGCTTACCACCAGCGCACCGCGGGGGAGGATCCTCGACAGGAACGGTGTAGAGCTGGTAGGCAACAGGATGAGCCTGGTGGTCACCGCGGATGCCGAAGTGGTGGATGACGAGAAGCTCGTGCGCCGCCTGGCTAACATCGTGGGTGTTCCCATGCAGGCGGTTCGCCGTAAGCTCCGCGACACGACGGCCGGTGCTGCAGCTCGACGGACGATCGCGTACGACGTCTCCATGTCCACGGTCGCCTACATCTCCGAGCATTCCGATCGATTCCCGGGTGTGTACGTGGAATCCCAGCCCGTCCGGACGTATCCGCATGGCTCGACGGCGGCGCACGTGCTCGGCTACACGGGCTCCATCACGAAGGAGCAACTCGACGAACAGCGCGCTGCCATCGAGTTGGGTGAACGCTCGCCCGATTCGATCCGATACGAATCCGGCGACATCGTGGGCAAATCCGGGATCGAATACCAGTATGAGAGCGTCCTACAGGGCATCCGCGGAGAGCGCACCGTCCTCGTGGATGTCCATGGTGTCATGACCGGCATGGTCGATGAGATCGTTCCTGTGCGCGGAAGCGACATCACGCTCTCCTTGGATATCGAGGTCCAGAAGGCCGTTGAGACGGCGCTGCTCGAATCATTGGATATTGCTAAGTCGACGGGCTACCCCAACGTAACCGGTGCATCAGCTGTCGTCATGGATGTTTCCAATGGTGAGGTAGTGGCCATGGCTAATCTCCCCACGTATAATCCCGTCTCCTTCATCGGCGGCATCGGATCTGAGACGTGGGACTCGTTGACGTCTGAGGAATCCAACAATCCACTTACCAACAGAGCTATCTCCGGTACGTATCCTGCGGCTTCGACGATCAAGGCCTTCTCGACCTACTCGGCTCTCGAGCACGGGATTATCGGAGGGAACGAGAGCTTCCACTGCCCCGGTTGGTGGACCGGCTTCGGCGATCAGTGGGGTAAGTGGTGCTGGCTTCATGCGGGGCACGGAGGCATCGATACGATCAACGGCATCGCTGTCTCTTGTGACTCCGTCTTCTATGACATCGCCAAAAGGTTCGCTAATTCCGAAACACCCGAAGGCCTTCAAGCCACGTACCGTAAGTGGGGGTATGGCGAGAGGACCGGGATCGATCTGCCCGGTGAGGTCCGCGGGAGGGTCCCGGATGCTGAGTGGAAGTATGACTATTTCAAGAACTGGTCAGAGGTCGATAGGAAATGGATGCCTGGTGATACTGCGAACCTCGTCATCGGGCAAGGTGACTTCCTTTGCACACCGCTGCAAGTAGCCGTCAGTTATGCGGGTATCGCACGGGAGGGCGTTCAGATGACGCCACACCTCCTGAAGTCGATCTCCGCATCCGGTGGCTCCGGTCGTATCGACCATGTGCCGGTGGAGCGTATGCGACTCGAGCTCGACCCTTCGCATACCTCACTCATCAGAGAAGGCCTCAAGCGGGTGTTCGATCAGAGGAGCCTGAGGCAGCT
>CAYVBA010000021.1:4159-18359 GCA_964448475.1 uncultured Coriobacteriales bacterium | reverse complement strand
CAGCCCATCCCAGAAGGCACGCACCTCCTCGAGGTCGACGACCTGAAGATGTACTTCCATACGCAGGATGGCATCGTCAAGGCGGTCAACGGTGTGAGCTACACGCTCGATCGTGGTGAGACCCTCGGCGTCGTCGGCGAGTCCGGTTCGGGTAAGTCCGTGACCGCGCTCACCATCATGGGGCTCATCGACATGCCCCCGGGCAAGATCGAGAGTGGAGACATCCGCTACCGCGGCCGCTCACTCCTCTCCATGACCGAGAAGCAGATGCAGGAACTGCGTGGCGATGCCATCGCCATGATCTTCCAGGATCCCATGTCCTCCTTGAACCCCGTCTACAAGATCGGGCCTCAAGTAGGGGAAGGGCTCCGCATCCACTGGGGCTACTCCAAGAAGGAAGCCATGGCGCGTGCTATCGAGCTCCTCGAGCTCGTAGGCATCCCCAACGCAGAGCAGCGTGCGAACGACTACCCGCACCAGTTCTCGGGCGGTATGCGTCAGCGCGTCATGATCGCCATGGCTCTGGCTTGCGACCCCGACATCCTCATCGCCGATGAGCCCACGACGGCGCTCGATGTGACGATCCAAGCTCAGATCCTGGAACTCATGCAGGAGATGCAGGAGAAGAACGGTAACGCAATCATCATGATCACGCATGACCTCGGCGTTGTGGCTGACATGGCCGATAAGATCCTCGTCATGTACGCTGGCGCTCCCGTGGAATTCGGAAGTGCTGATGAGATCTTCTACGAGTCCCGTCATCCGTATACCTGGGGTCTTATCCGTTCGATTCCAGAACAGCACATCGAAGAGAAGAAGCAGCTCACACCCATCGAAGGTAACCCACCCAGCCTTGTTAACGTCCCTGAAGGCTGTCCCTTCTCGCCGCGCTGCCCCTATGCACAGCCCATTTGCTTCACCGTCAGACCGGAACTCGTCATAACGGAGACCGGGCATTACGCTGCCTGTCACTTCGCACATGATCCGGAGTTCCTGAAGAACGCGCCACTGTCATCCCGCTCCCAACAGGAGACAGCCGCCTCCGGAGGTGAGAGATGATGTCGGAAGCATTGCTTAAGGTCGAACATCTCAGCAAGGAATTCCCGGCTAGTTCGGGAGTCATCGCTTCCCGTATCGGTGGTAAGGTCCATGCGGTGGACGATGTGTCGCTTGAGATCCATGAAGGCAAAACGCTGGGCTTGGTAGGTGAGTCGGGGAGTGGCAAATCCACGACTGGTCGCGCCATCATGCGACTGATCGAGCCTACGTCCGGCAGTGTGACCTTCGATGGTGAAGATGTCCTGGCTATGAATAAATCACAGCTCAAGGCGTTCCGCCGTGAGATGCAGTTCATCTTCCAGGATCCGTACGCATCGCTCAACCCGCGTATGACCATCGGGGAGATCGTCAGTGAGCCCCTCGTGATCCATAAGATCGGGGGATCGCAGGAGGAACGTCTCGATCGCGTGAGGCATCTGCTCGACGTCGTGGGCCTCAACCCGGAGCATATCAACCGCTATCCGCACGAGTTCTCGGGTGGTCAGCGACAGCGTGTGGGCATCGCCCGTGCGTTCGCTCTGAACCCGCGCCTCGTGATCGCTGACGAGCCCGTATCAGCGCTCGACGTGTCGATCCAAGCACAGGTTCTGAACCTGCTCAAGGATCTACAGAACGAGTTCAACACGGCCTACCTCTTCATCGCACACGACCTCTCGGTCGTTCAGCACATCTCCGATGACGTGGCCGTCATGTATCTGGGTGGTATCGTGGAGCGAGCAGACTGGCATGCACTTTATCACAGGCCACACCACCCGTATACTCAATCGCTCCTATCAGCGGCTCCAGTGCCTGATCCTGATGCTCAGCGTGAACGACAGCGCATCATACTGAGGGGTGACCCACCATCACCGATCGACCCGCCCAGTGGCTGCAGGTTCCACACTCGCTGCCCGATCGCACAGGATATCTGCTCGGTGGATCGTCCGGAGTACCGCGAGGTCGCGCCGAACCACCATTGTGCGTGTCACTTCGCTAAACCGTTCCCAATCGAGGAATCGGTCGTGGAGCTCTAAGGTGTTACACGAATCGAACAACTGACGATGGTACTCTCCGTCGAATTGATTGTGCGATGGAGTGGAGGCATGTGGCTACACGAAAGCCCATATTCAGCGTTCGTGAGATAGCGCTCTACGGAGTGATGGTCGGGCTTGCACTCGTACTGGGCTACGTTGAGTCTATGTTCCCCATACCGTTCGCGCCTCCCGGCGTGAAGCTTGGGTTGGGTAACGTAGTCGTGCTTTTCGCGCTCTACGTCATGGGATGGAAAGCGGCGCTCTTCATGATGATCGTGAAGGTGATCGCTTCTTCGATACTCTTCGGCAACCCCACCATCTTCATGTACTCCGCAGCAGGGGGAGTACTGAGCTACCTGGCCATGGTGGCCGCTCATAAGCTCGGGAAGCTCTCGGTCATAGGAGTATCGGTGTCAGGGTCGGTCTTCCACATCGTCGGTCAGCTGATCGTGGTAAGCATCATCCTCAACTACATGGTGGCGGTGGCTTCAGCGCCACTCCTCCTCGTATCTTCTGTGATCGCCGGTGTCATCACGGGTAAGATCACGCAACTCACCATCAAGTCGTCACCGCGGGTATTCGGCACACCCAAGACCCACGAGCGTGTGCCTGACCAGGAAGAGAGTTCCTGATGGGATCGGAACGCACCCCTGATAGCGTCATCTCCCGCAAGTCGTTCATAGCGGGGCTTCTCGCCATCCCGATCATCGGTGTGGCTGGTTGCACACGTGAAGAGCCGGGCGAGGAACCAGCGCCAGCGGAGAGGCCTGACGGTAGCGATGCCGGCACCAAGTCCGAGATCACGAACATAGATGACGAGGGGTACGTACAGGCGAAGACCTTCGCCTTCGATACGCTCGTATCCCTATCAGCATACGGTGATCAGGCCGTGCTCGATCATGCGGTGAAGGAATGCGCGCGCTACGACGATCTGTTCTCGCGGACCGTTGAGGGATCGGATGTCTGGCGCATCAACGAAGCCAAGGGTGCTCCCGTCGAGGTCTCTCCTGAGACGGCCGACCTCATCACGAAGGCGCTCGAGTACTGCGAGTTCTCCGGCGGGCTGTTCGACATCACGATCGGTGCGGTCACCTCGCTCTGGGACTTCGAGTTGGGCAGGAAGCCTGATGGCGCGACGCTCGCCGAAGCGGTCACGCACGTCGATTACCACGGCGTGCATGTGAATGGGACGACGGTCACGCTCGATGATCCGGAAGCCATGATCGACCTCGGTGGCATCGCGAAGGGCTGGATCGCTGACGCATTGGCGGACCTCTACCGGGAGAACGGTATCGTCTCCGGCATCATCAATCTGGGCGGTAACGTCATGGCGGTGGGCGAGAAGCCCTCGGGCAATCCGTGGCGCATAGGAGTCCAGGATCCCAACTCGGAGCATGGCGGATACATAGCGACCGTGGATGTGAAGAACCGCTCGGTCGTCACGAGCGGCCTCTACGAACGTCACTTCGTGTTGGATGGCGTGGATTACCATCACATCCTGCACCCTGAGACAGGCCTTCCTGTAGAAACCGATCTCCTGAGTGACACGATCATCTCCGAGCGTTCGATCGACGGAGACGGATTCTCCACGACGCTCTTCATCGAAGGCGCTGAAGCGGGCATGAAGGCGATCGAATCGGTGGAAGGGATCGAAGCGCTCTTCGTGAACTCCGAAGCCGAGATCATCAAATCATCCGGCTTCGACACCTATCCGAACGAGATCATCTCGGGAGGTGCGACCCGTGGCTGAGCGGAGTGCGTTCGCATACGACGAAGCGAAGCGCAACGACTTCAAGCTCATAGGGGTCGTGTTGGGGGTGGCCCTCCTCGGAGGGGGAGCCATGTACCTGAAGAACCTCACCGGATCGGATCGGGGCTCGGATGACCTCCTCGTGGTCGTGCAGAGTCCTGATGGCATCGTGTTCGAGCAACCCCTCTCTCAGGATGGTGAGTACCTCGTCACCAGCGATCTCGGCGAGAACATGGTGCGCATCAAGGATGGGGAAGTGGAGGTGGAGTGGGCTACCTGTGACAACCAGGTGTGCGTCGACTCAGGCCTCAAGCACCGGAAGGGCGATCAGATCGTCTGCCTTCCCAACCAGGTCGTCGTGAACGTCGTCTCCGATGCATCGGAAGTCGTTCCTATCAGTTAGTCGCAGGTCGGAGTATGTGGGGACGGTATCCCGAACGACTTACGGGATTCTCGCCCACACGCTAAGAGTTATGGTATAGTCTCCTTCTGCGAAACCACGTCGGAGTGGCGGAATTGGCAGACGCGCTAGCTTGAGGTGCTAGTGCCCCAATAGCGGGCATGGGGGTTCAAGTCCCCCCTCCGACACCATATGAACAGCTGACCGTCTCGTCCCGGATCCGGGGAGGCGGTTTTTTCGTTCCTCGGGCCTTCCCGCTATGTCCTATCATGGATGGACATGACGCGGCGAGATGGACCGGGAGGTAGGATGTTCGACGAGATACGGGCTTCCGAAGAGGCACTCGGTGTCCTCATCAACATCACCGACGAAGCCATCTTCCTCCTGGACGAGCACGGAGACATCGTCAGTGCGAACGATCGGGCCATGGAGAGCTTTCATCTCGAGCGAGAAGGGCTGAGCGGCACTCCCATCACATCCATCTTCTACTCGCTGCTCTACGCCCCCATGCCCGAAGGTCAGTTCCCTATGGGGCTCGACGGATTGTCGGCTACGCTCCTCGCGCGGTTCAGCGAGGATACCTACGTCACCGTGGAGGCGCACTGCAGGTCCTTCGAGGCCGAGCGTCAGACGTACTACCTGCTCGCGGCTCGTAACATCGATACGCTGCGTGAGAGCATGGTGGAGCGCAGTCGTCTCATGGATGAGCTCACCCGCAGTAACAAGAGGCTCTCCGGGCTTCTCGCCATCATCTCGAGCACGCTGGGGAACCCGGAAGTCGATTATCTGAACAGGAAGATCCTCTCCAAGCTGGCTGATTTCATCGATGCCGACGGGGCGATCCTCTACTTCGTCGAAGGCAACGGTTACCGCATCCGAGGTGTGGCCGAAGGAACCCCGAGCTTGGCGGTGGGCACCTACTTCGTTCCGAAAGGGCATGGAGTCGCCGGCATGGTGGAGCACTCGCGCGCTTCCGTGAGCGTGCAGTTCGTGAATCCGCTCGAAGGTGAGGTCTCCGAGCATCCCATCGCGATCGATCTCGGCTCCAAGCAGCGCATCCAAGTTGATACGCGGCTCAACACGGCGTTCGGGACGGTGCTCGGCGTTCCGGTGTTCAACCATGATTCGGTCATCGCCATAATCGAGGTCGGGTGGCTCGAGCGCCGCTCGGTGGACAAGGCAGATATATCGCTTCTGGAGACGGCTGCCGAGTACTTGGCCGTGGAATTCATATCAGCGGCTTCCACGATCGCTCACATGAGGATGGAGGAGCTCGATCAGACGCTCGTCGAGGTGCGGGAGATCCTGGACGCGGCCGAGACGATCGACGGCTCCACGATCCGCCTCATCAACGCCGTCATCCGCAAGACGCTGCCGTTCGAGTTCCTGCCCGTCACCATCGACCCCGACACCCACGTGGCGACGATCGAGCACGTCACGAGCGAAGGCACGAACCACATCCCCATCCCTGAGGAGCACATGGAGCTCATCACCGCGCCAGATTCCGTCATCGTGATCGAGAAGGGTTCGGATCACTCCCGCTGGCTCGAGGAGGTCACCGACCTCTCACATGGCGTACTTGTAGACCTCGGGGAGATAGATGGCGAGAAGACAGCATTCTTCGTACTTCGTCCCTCATCCTCAGTTCCATACGATACGGAGGAGCTCGACTTCATCGAGCGACTCGTGGACGTGACGTACGAACGTGTGCGTGTGAACGAGGAGCTCGCTCAGGAATCCTACATCTCGCAAGCACTCCAGCTGGGAATGAGGAACGATCTTCCCGAGGTCCCCGGACTCACCACCGCGAGCCTCTATTCGTCAGCCACGAGACAGGCGTACATAGGTGGGGACTTCTACGACATCTTCGAGCTTCCGGGAGATCGGGTCTGCGTGCTTCTCGGGGACATCTCCGGTAAGGGCGTCCAAGCCGCATCCATGGCTTCACTGGTCAAAACAGCGGTCGCCGCGTACGCGTGGACGTCCGCGACCCCTGCAGAGGTGGCTACGTCACTCGATGAGCTGTTCCGCAACTTCTCACGCGTGGAGGCTTTCGTCACGCTGTTCATCAGCATGATTGATCTCTCCACGGGTATCGGCATGTATTGCTCGGCCGGCCATCCGCCTGCGCTGCTCTATCACGAGTCTGTGGACGAGGAGGGCGTGATGCTCGGGGAGCTGGAGCTGCTCACCGTCCAGTCACCCATCGTGGGCGCCTTCGAAGGGATGAAGTACGTGAACGGATCGTTCACGTTCTCTAGGGACGACATCCTGTTCCTCTACACCGACGGCGCGAGCGAAGCCCGCGGCCAGAACGGCGGCTTCCTCGGCGAGGAAGGTCTGCGTGAGGTCTTCCTCTCGGTGGTCGACGAACCCTTCGAGGACATCCCCACCAACGTGCTCGAGACGATCGAGGAGTACTCCGGTGGATCGCTCGATGATGACGTGGCGATGCTCGCCGTGCGCTTCGATCGCCCCGAGGAATGATGGTCCCGTGACGCTGGTGCACTCGCGGGCTTCTCGCCCCCATTTACTGCAGTTCACTGAATCATCCGTCTCATAACGGGAACATCCTGTACATGAATCGGATGAAAGGCAATGATGCACGCGTCGCATGACATACGGATCGTCCCGATACCCCGGGAGGTTGATTGGCTCAACGCGCCGGCATTGCGCGCACAGGTCGAATACCTCATCACATCGGGGACGCGTGGATTCATCTTCGACTTCGGCGAGACGGACCTGGTGGACTCCGCCGGCATGGGTGTCCTCATCCATCTCAACAGGTGCATCGAGGAGCAACGGGGGTCGGTGACGTACGCGAACGTTTCCAACCGGGTGATGCGTACGCTGGCCAACGGTTCCGTTCTGGACAAGCTGCCTACGTCCGGCTCGCAGTCCTTCTATTCACGTCGTGTCTCAGCCGGGACGCATCGCGATCCTGACAGGATCCGGACACTCCGTATCCCTGACGATCCATCCTGCATGGCCAACATCCGCAAGCGCATCAGCGCCATGATCGAACCGTTGGGACTTGATGGTGCCGCCCACTTCGATTTCATGCTGGCGATCGGTGAAGCTCTGGGTAACGCCTTCGATCACAGCGGATCGACCGGTGCGCTCCATATACTGGTGACCGTGATGACGTATCCCGACCGCGTGGTCGTGGAGGTCACCGACAGGGGGAGAGGTTTCCGGTACGTGGAGGGTGAACTTCCCGAAGTGACTGAGACCCGTGGTCGCGGCATCCGGCTCATGCACCTGCTGACCGACGGTGTGGAGATCACAGCGCGTGGAGAGCATCTGGGCGCGGGCACGCGTGTGCGGTTGCTGAAGCTCATCTGATTTCCGTCCGAAGAGAAGAAGATGGAGGCGACGCCCGGATTCGAACCGGGGGTAAGGGCTTTGCAGGCCCCTGCCTTACCACTTGGCCACGTCGCCATCCTGTTGATAAGGAAAAGCCGGCCCCTCTGCCCACCCGGGGAAGGGACCGGCTCTCATCAACGCTGGAGCGGACAACGGGATTCGAACCCGCGACCCCAACCTTGGCAAGGTTGTGCTCTACCAGCTGAGCCATGTCCGCGTGCGAGAAGATACATTACCGTTAACTCGCGCGGTGTGCAAGTCTTCGGAGCCGGGACTTTCACAGCACCGTTATTTCCAGTCGAATCCGCCCCGGATCCCGCTCGAACGTTTCCTTGAACTCGCCGACCGTATATCGGCCTATCTTCTCGCCAGTGAAGCACTGGACGGCGAGCAGAAGCGGATGATCGAGCGTCTCGACATGAAGGAGCTCGTATCCGAAGAGGATCTCGAGAGAGCCTCGTACGATCTGGAGGGTCTTCTCGGTGAGAAGGCCTCGGAGTTCGACGATCCCTCCGGTATGGAAGTCGTCATGTTCTCGTTGGTGCTCACGTCCTCGCTTCGTCCGTTCCTCGATGCGTCGGCACAGGCCAATCTGAAGACCCTCGGTCATATCGAGCAGGACGTGTACAAGGCACGGCGCTGTCCGAACTGCGGTAACGAGCCTACGCTCTCGTACGTGGGCGAGACGATCGAGCAACCGGGCACGTCACGGTCGCTCTGGTGCTCGCTCTGTCATTCCATGTGGGATTTCGAGCGCATCTTCTGCGCGCGCTGCGGTATCAAGCGTCAGGAGAAGCTCCATTACAAGCATCTCGAAGGGGATGCCGAGCACAGGATCCATGTCTGTGATGAATGCCATGGATACATCAGGACCTTCTTCCAGGCGGATTCGAACAAGCCGATCTCGCTTCCGGTGGAAGATATCGTGATGACGTACCTGGATGCCGTAGCACTGGATAAGGGACTCACGACCGTCGCTGACCGCGATGTCACACCGTCGCGCTAGTCTCCTTGTTGCACGCGCGTGAAATCTGGTACTATACGGAACGCTGTTGAAGCACGATGGGCGATTAGCTCAGGGGGAGAGCACTACCTTGACACGGTAGGGGCCACAAGTTCAAATCTTGTATCGCCCACCATCACACACAGACACGGCCTCTTCGGAGGCCGTGTTCCTTTTCTAGCGGGATTCCGCACCCATCGCACCCTCGGGTCCCGTGGCTGAAGCCGCATCCTCATCCGCATCTTCGATCGTCTCGTAATACGGTGACGTCGGGTTTATCAGCAGATCCACGCTCCGGTGGAGCACCCGTGCCGTAAGGGGAGTGGTGGCGTTCGCCAGGTCTCCGTCGAGCTGCAGCGTGACGGGCGGATCGGCTTCTACCGTAATCTCAGCACCGCGGAACATCTCGAGCTGAGGTCTGTCAGCGAATCCTATCGACCGGTCGAGGATCGCGCTGATGAGGGTAGGGAGGAGCTGCACCGTGGAGCCCGCCTTGATCACCGCGATATCGAATTTCCCATCCCGTGGATCTCCATCTGGGACCACCGGGAGCTCGAAGTTCAGCCGCGAGAAGTTGAGCAGCAACACAGCGATCCCATCGATCTCGTGCTTCTCGCCATCTATGGTGAGCGTGAAATGGGTGATCGTGGGATTCGGGTTGGCCAGCGCAGCAGCGAAGTATGACAGAACCCCGAGCGTTTCCTTCGTCTTCTCGGAATCAGCGATGATCTTCGCATCGTATCCAGCTCCCGCATTCAGGATGAATCCCTTGCGCAGCAGCGTTCCGTCCTCACTCTGATATTCGATCTCACCGAGATCGAAAGGGAGTGCTGCTCCTTCCTTCACGGTCCGAGCGAGAAGGACGGGCTCCGATCCGTTGTCCAGATTCATGGCCAGCAAGTTTGCCGTCCCGGACGGGAAGATCAGCACGGGGATGCCGCTGTTGCGAACCGCATAGGTCACGGCACCGGCAGTACCGTCACCTCCCGAGGCGACGATGGTGTCGAATTCGAGGCAATCGTGCACGAGTTCCTCGAGGAGTGTCTCGCCTGCTGTGGTCCTGATCACGACCTCGTCACCGTCTGCAGCGAACGCACGGATGAACCCGTAGACCTCGTCCGAGCTGGCACCGGACTTGAGGTTATGGATCACGAGTATTCGCATGGATTACCCCTCTCGGTTATGATTCTCTGAGTCATATAGGATACCCGGTGACCTCCCGAACAACGGATGGAGCTCTACCCCTTGTATATAGATACGGTCTCACAGCTGGAGCGATTCGTCGAAGCGGCCATGCAGGACGACGCCGTGGCCATAGATACGGAGTTCATCCGTGAACGCACGTACTTCCCGAAGCTCTGCCTCATCCAAGTAGCCACGCGCTCTCAGTGCGCGGTGATCGATCCGCTCGCGATCGACGACCTGAGCGCTTTCGCACGTCTGTTGGGGCACCCAGGAACCCAGAAGGTCTTCCACGCACCGGCGCAGGACATGGAGGTCCTCCTGCATGCCATCGGCGCCGTTCCGGACCGCATCTTCGACACGCAAGCAGCCGCCTCCCTCCTCGGCTTCAGGTCCCAACCGGGTTACGCGAGTCTCGTGGAACACTACAGCGGCGTGCATCTCTCCAAGACCGAATCACTCACCGATTGGTCGAGAAGACCGCTCGATGACGCGCAGCTGCAGTACGCGCTCGACGACGTGCGGTATCTGCTCCCCATCTACGACGAGATGCGCGAGAAGCTCACGGAGCTCGGTCGTCTGGAGTGGCTCGTGCCCGAGTTCGAGGAGCTCCTGGACGTCGAGCCGTTGGGATCACGACCCCGTTGTGCGTACGAGCGCGTGAAGAAGATCTCATCGCTGTCCCGCACACAGCTGGGCGTAGCGCGCGAAGTCGCTGCTTGGCGTGAGACGACGGCCATGAAGCGCGACATACCGCGGCGCTGGGTCCTCTCGGACGAGCTCGTGGTGGAGATATCCAAGCGTGCTCCGCGCACCATAGACAAGCTCAAGCGGATCCGCGGTGCGGAGACCATCTCCATCCCCGATCAGCGGGCTCTCATCCAAGCGGTCGAGACGGGCGCGGTAGTGGATCCCGCCGATCTTCCGGAGACGAAGCGCAGGCATCGTCCATCACCCACGATCGATCCTGTCGTGGACCTCATGTACGCCATGCTCCGCATCGTTTCGGAGGAGAGCGGAGTGGCCTCCCAGTCATTGGCTACCCGGGACGACCTCGTCCGCTTCGCGGAGGATCGCACCGGGCCTCTCGCCCAAGGGTGGCGCAAGGAACTCCTGGGAGACCGCCTGGTCGGACTGCTCACGGGCGAACTCGCGCTCTCCGTGGAGGATTGCCGCATCGTCATCAGATGAGGCGGCCGATCTCGAAACGGCTCCTCGTTCTTTGGGTATCAATGAGTGAAGTTCAATCGGCACCAGGACGGTAAGGAGATCCTATGCCTCAGATCCCGTATTTCCTCCTGATCATCGTCTCCGTGGCACTCGGAGGCTTGGCTCAGGCGTACATCAGTTCAGCGTACAAGAAGTGGGCTCGTGTCCCCATGGCCGCCGGTGTCACCGGTGCTCAGGCGGCGCGTGCCATGTTGGACCGCAACGGTCTGCAGAACATAGGTATCGAACGCATCGCCGGTCAGCTCACGGACCATTACGATCCTCGCGCAGGTGTGCTGAGGCTCTCAGAGGCCGTGTACGACGAGACGAGCGTGGCATCGGTGGCCGTCGCGTCGCACGAAGCAGGACATGCCGTGCAGCGCGCCAAGGGCTACGTGCCTATCAGGATCCGCGAAGCGTTGGTGCCCGTCGTCCAGATCGGCTCCAACTTCTGGATCATCGCCATCCTCATCGGATTCGCGTTGCAGATCTCGGGTCTCGTGACCGTGGGTCTCGTCCTCTTCGCGTTCGTCGTCGCGTTCCAGATCGTGACACTTCCCGTGGAGTTCGATGCCTCGAGCAGGGCTCTCGATTCGATCCAGGCCAACTACGCGCTCCAGCCTACCGAGAACAACGGAGCGAAGACGGTACTTCGCGCAGCAGCTATGACGTACGTCGCAGCAGCTCTCGTGTCAGTGCTCCAACTGCTCTACTTCCTCGGTCAGCGCCGCTAGGCGATCATGGTCGGAGCCGTAGCTGATCAGGAATCCAAGAAGGACGCACTCTCCGTGACGGAGGCCCTCATGAGAGCCAAGGCGGCTCTCGAGACGGTCTCCGTCACGATCGTAGGTGAGGTCTCGGAATTCAACGACAAGCCGGGTTACAAGGCTGCCTATTTCACGATCTCCGATCCCTCCTCAGCGTTGCCCTGCCTCATGTGGCGCAACCGCTACATGGCGAGCGGCGTTGAGCTCGAGGTCGGTATGAAGGTGGAGGTCCGCGGTCGCTTCTCCGCGTACACCGCCAAGGGTCGTATGCAGTTCACGGTGGACGTACTCCGCCCTGCAGGAGAAGGCGACCTCCGCGTCAAGGTGGATCGCCTGGCACGTAAGCTCAAAGCCGAAGGCCTCATGGATCCCGCGCGGAAGAAGCCTGTGCCCACGTTCGCCACGAAAGTGGCTGTGGTCACGTCACCTCGTGGCAAGGCCATCCATGACGTGATCAGGACGCTCAGGCGGCGCAACCCGCTCGTGGAGGTCGGAGTGGCCGGTGTTCCCGTGGAAGGCGCCGACGCTCCAGCGCATCTCGTAGAAGGATTGAGGGCAGCGTATTCGTGGCGCCCCGACGTGATCCTGCTCGTCCGTGGAGGAGGCTCCTACGAGGACCTCATGCCGTTCAATGACGAGAAGCTCGCGCGCGCCATAGCCGATTGTCCGATCCCCATCGTCACGGGCATCGGGCATGAGCCGGACACCTCTATCGCGGATATGGTATCGGATCGCCGAGCCTCCACACCCACCGCTGCTGCTGAGAGCGTGGCTCCGGCCATAGAGGAACTCGAGGCGATCAACGATCGTCAGCGGACGCGTCTCGTCCAGAGCATGCGCAGTTCCATCGACCGACGGAGAGCCCGCCTGGATGCTGCTGCGGATCGTCCGGCACTCGCACGACCCGATCGACTCATCGAACGGTACCGTCACGCCGTGGCACTGGCTGATGATAGGTTCCATAAGGCGATCCCTGGAGCGCTCGATCGCGACCGTAGAACAGAGGAGCGCCTCCGCACCGGACTCACCGATGTAGGGGGACGTTTGCTCGTGAAGCACCGGTCAGCCGTATCCCTCGCTGCCGGGAAACTCGAGTCCTTATCGCCCCTCAGGGTATTGGCACGCGGGTATTCCGTCGCGTACGAACCCAGGAGCGGGCGGATCGTGGATACGATCTCAGCGGTCTCGGTAGGGGATTCCCTCGCTATAACGGTCGCGGATGGTGAGATAACCGCAGATGTTACCGGTACCACTCCGAACCAACGGATCCTGGAGGATGACGCACATGAACACTGAGACGGATCAGCAGGCTCCCAAGATCGAGGACCTCACGTTCAAGCAGGCATCGGATGAGCTCGAGCGGGTGATCAGGACACTCGAATCTGACCAGCTCGAACTCGAGGAGAGCCTCACCGTGTACCAGCGGGGAGTCGAGCTGTTGAAGGCCCTCGGTGGCCGACTCGAGGAGGCCGAACAGCGCGTTCAGGTCCTCATGGGTGAGATCACGCCGGAATCGACCGATGACGTGGATACGACGCTCAGCTGAGGTCCATGCGCTAGACTCGAGAGACACGTCAGCATCGATCGGAGGAGTCCGCCATGGATGATTGCATCTTCTGCAAGATAGCAGCTGGTGAGATGGGTACCGAGTTCGTGTTGGAGCGCGACGACGTGGTCGCCTTCGATGACATCTCCCCGCAGGCCCCCGTCCACACGCTCGTTATCCCGCGGGCTCATCACGAATCGATCAAGGATGACGTCCCACGCGAACTGATGGCCGAACTCCTGGATGCGGCTAACGAAGTGGCTCGCATCAAGGGCATCGCTGACACCGGCTACCGCCTGATAACCAACTGCGGCAAGGACGCGGGCCAGACCGTCATGCATCTGCATTTCCATGTCCTGGGCAACACCGTCATGTCAGAAGGCGATCTCTGACCCTCATGGAACCTACTCGAGTGGAGATCACCGTCCTCGGTGAGGGCGGTCCCGTGGTCGTTCCCGCATACACGGGCGAGAAGCTCGCAGGAGCACTCATCCGTGGTGCGGTCCTGACCGGCTCTCCCTGCGGTGGCCGCGGGACGTGCGGACGCTGTCTCGTAGAGGTCGTGGAAGGTCCACTCACGGAGCCCGATCCCATGGAGATCAGGACGCTCACGCGGATCGGCGCTGGTGAACGGGGGAGACTCGCGTGCAGGGCCGTGATCGAGGGTCCGCTCACCCTCGAAGTGCGCGGACGTGGCCGTGTGGCCGCATCCGTCGGAGTCGATGCATCACAGAAGACGGGTGCGGGGCCTGAGGTCGATGACGTGCCGCTGATAGCTCTTGTCGATATGGGATCCACGACGATCTCCGTGCGACTGGTGGATGAGGAGGGGCACCACGAGAGCGCGACCCGTACTCCAAACTCACAAGCCGAGGTCGCGGCTGATGTGATGAGCAGGATAGAGA
>CAYVBA010000021.1:0-4059 GCA_964448475.1 uncultured Coriobacteriales bacterium | reverse complement strand
GGTTCCGCCCTCGATCTGGCCGGATCCTACGCATCGGAACTCTTCGAAGCGATGCTCGATCTGCTCGAGCGCGGCGCCCTCACTCATGACGGCGTACTCGTCGAGGGTTCGTACGAGGAGGTCAGCGTCACGAGGACGCAGGACGGTATACTGACCGTCACACATCCGGCTCTCCCGTATGCGGTGTCCCAACTGCAGATCCGTGACCTCCAGCTGGCCATAGGCGCCGTCCACGCGGGGGCGGATGCTCTGCTCGAGACGGCGGGGCTTCCTGCTCCGGAGGTGACGATCCATCTCGCAGGAGCTCTGGGGACGGCACTCGACCGCACGATAGCGGAGAGGATCGGGCTTTTGTCATCCGGAGCAGGGGACATCATCCCAGCTGGGGAGCTCGTTCTGGACGGTCTCCAGAAGCTGCATGACCTTCTCGCCAATGGAAGTAGGAGCATGGAGGAAGCAGCGGATGCGATGCTTGAACGCGAGCTCGTGCACGTGGATCTGGCTACGCGTGCGTCGTTCATGCAGGAACTCATCGCGGTTCTGCGCTTCCCTGGGATACAATAGTCGTCATATTTTCGTCGGAGGAAGGTGTGCTATGAACATCCTGGTTCTTAACGCGGGCAGCTCCTCGTTGCGATATCAGCTGCTCAACGTGGAGACATCCGAGGTCATAGCACGTGGTCTGTGTGAGCGGATCGGTATTCCTGACTCCATCCTGTCGCACAAGGCCATGGGTGTGGATCACCGCTTCATCGTGGATATCCCTGACCACCGTACGGCTATTACTCTCATCATGGGTATGTTGATGAACGCTCAGTCGGTGGATCATGACCTGTCGACCATCCAAGGCATCGGGCACCGGATCGTGCATGGTGGCGTTTACTTCGATCGCTCGGTGCTCGTGGATGATGAGGTTGTGGCTACGATCGAGAAGCTCTCACCGCTCGCTCCGCTGCACAACCCCGCTGCGTGTTCGGTCATCCAAGCGTGTCGCGACATCATGCCCAACGTGCCCAACGTCACCACATTCGATACAGCGTTCCATTCCACGATTCCACAGTTCGCGCATGTGTATCCTATCCCGTACTCGTATTACGAGATCGATAAGATCCGTAAGTATGGCGCTCACGGTACCTCACACCGCTACGTATCCAA
This sequence comes from uncultured Coriobacteriales bacterium, assembly GCA_964448475.1. Classification (GTDB taxonomy): domain Bacteria; phylum Actinomycetota; class Coriobacteriia; order Coriobacteriales; family CAYVBA01; genus CAYVBA01. Next base: position 2,904 of record CAYVBA010000021.1, on the reverse strand, counting down.
AGTAGCCGCCGATTTCCTCGGCCATGACCTGGCCGACCTCAAGATGATCACGGCTCACGTGGGTAACGGTGCGTCCCTCTGCGCCATCAAGGGCGGCGTCTCCGTTGATACGACCATGGGCTTCACTCCGCTCGATGGTCTCATGATGGGGACGCGCTCCGGCTCCATAGATCCGGCTATCGTGACCTACCTCTTGAAGAACACCTCTAACACCGCAGATGACGTGGATCGCATCCTGAACCGCGAATCCGGTCTCCGTGGTGTATCCGGGGTCAGCTCCGACCTGCGCGAAGTGCTCAGCCAAGCAGCGGAGGGCGAGAAGAACAGCGTCCTCGCCGTCGATATGTACTGCTACTCCGTGCGCAAGAACATAGGCCAGATGCTCATGGCCCTCGGAGATCTGGACGTCCTCGTCTTCACCGCCGGTGTGGGTGAGAATTCGGCCGTCGTCCGTGAGCGTTCGGTACGCGGCCTCGAGAACAGCCTCGGCATAGAGATCGACCACGATCGCAACGAAGCCGTGGCCACCGCCGATCATGATGAGCCTATCGTTATCTCGACGGATGCTTCAGCGGTCACCGTACTGGTGATAAGGACGAACGAAGAGCTCATGATCGCTCATGACGTCAAAGCACTCCTCGAAGTCTGAAGGAAGGATCGATCAGCATGTCCGATGCACTTTCCCAGAACAAGGAACAACGAGCCACCCGCACCATCAAAGCACTCGAAGACAACGGGATAGCAGGTCACTACGTGGCAACCGCGACTGAAGCTGCTGATCTGGTCAAGGGTATGCTCGAGCCGGGCGAGAAGGTCGCGGCCGGCGGTTCCGCCACGATTCGCGACCTGGGACTCCTCGAACACTTCAAGTCCGGCAGGTTCGATTTCATCGACCGCGCGGCGGGTGAGACCCCTGATGAGAGACATGAGCTACAGCGTCAGGCCCTTCTCGCCGACACCTACTTCGCGAGCGTCAACGCTATCACCGAGCAAGGTGAGCTTTACATAGTGGACAAGAACGGCAACAGAGCTGCTGCCATCATGTTCGGACCCAAGCGTGTGGTGCTCGTGGTGAGCATGGACAAGCTCGTCTACAAGCTCGAGGACGCCATCCATCGTGTGAAGTCGGTGGCCGCTCCCACGAACTGTGTGAGACTCGAATGTAAGACGTTCTGCTCCACGAACGGTCAGTGCGTCTCACTGAGCAGAGGATCGGATTACATGACTGCCGGCTGCGCATCGCGTGACCGTATCTGCTGTGATTATGTTGTCATGGCTAAGCAGGCAGTCAAGGACCGCATAACGGTGGTGCTTGTAGGGGAGTCGATCGGTTTCTAGGTCGTCAGCTCCCGTACCTCATTGAGCTTGCATGGCCGTCATGGCTACGACACCCACGATGTCATCCACGGATGCTCCTCGTGAGAGGTCGTTGACGGGCGCCGCGATCCCTTGGAGGATCGGCCCGTACGCGCCAGCGCCACCCAGCCGCTGAAGCAGCTTGTATCCGATATTGCCGGCATCGATGTTGGGGAAGACGAGGACGTTGGCCTGCCCGGCCACGGGGCTGTCCGGCGCCTTGAGCGACGCCACATCGGGATCCACTGCTGCATCGAGCTGCATCTCTCCGTCTATGAGGAGGCTACGGTCGAGGTCCCGTGCTTTTGCAACGGCGCTCCTTACGGTCCGGATCTGCTCGGAGTCAGCGCTTCCTCGGGTGGAATAGGAGAGCATGGCCACTCGAGGTTCGGTGCCCATGAGGTTCTTCCAGGAGCGAGCGGACGCGACGGCGATCTCAGCCAGCTGCTCAGCATCTGGAAACTCGTTAAGAGCACAATCCGCGAAGAGATACGTACCATTCGTGGTCTCCATGAGGAAGAAGGCCGAGACAAGACGGGCACCTTCAGCCGTTTTGAGGATCTGCAGCACGGGGCGGAGTACGTCCGCTGTAGCAGTTGCAGCGCCTGCCACCATTCCGTCTGCGCGCTTCTCCTTCACGAGCATGGTTCCCACGTAGACGGGGTTCTTGAGGAGCTCGCGAGCATCTTCGACAGTGAGTCCTTTGTGAGCACGGAGACGAGCGAGCTCCTCGGCCATAACGGGGATGTCAGGATCGGTGTCGATCGCGAAGGTTTCGATACCGGAACGGAGTGGACCAGCTTCCTTGATCTGTGCTTCGGTACCTACGAGCACCGGTACGGCGATCTTCAGGTCGGCAACGATGCGCGCTGCTTCCAGGATCCTCTCATCACCGACCTCTGGGAGTATGATGCGGCGCTTGTGCTCGGATGCGCGAGCAAGAGCTGACTCGATGAACGTTGCCATGTTCCTCCTTCGTCGGGTCGGTCGGATATACTTTATCGTACCAGCCGGAGAGAGGATCTAACGACTCATGACGCAGACGCAGACTCCCTTGCATGCGTACGACGTACTCGTGGTCGGAGCAGGATTCGCAGGGGGAGTGGTGGCACGCGAACTCGCTGAAGCTGGACAGACCGTTTGCGTCCTGGAGCGGCGGCGCCACATCGGCGGCAATGCATTCGACGAGCTGGATGAAGCAGGTATCCTCATCCACCGGTATGGGCCGCATATCTTCCATACCAAGGATCAGCGTGTTTTCGACTACCTCTCGCGCTTCACGAAGTGGCGCGATTACGAGCATCGCGTCCTCGGGAACATCCACGGCACACTGATGCCCATTCCATTCAATCGGACCTCGATGAGCATCGCCTTCGGTGAGCGGCAGGGTGAGGAACTCTATGAGCTTCTCAGCCGGAAATTCGGTGAGGGAGTCAAAGTACCCATCTCCGAGTTGCGCGAACTCGATGACCCTGAACTCGAGGACGTCGCCGACTACATCTACGAGAACATCTTCCTTGGCTACACGCTCAAGCAGTGGGGTGTGAC
>CAYVBA010000020.1:13634-21941 GCA_964448475.1 uncultured Coriobacteriales bacterium | reverse complement strand
TGCGGGGAGTTGGGTGCGAAGCGCTGCGAGAGGAGGAGGTACGCGATCTCGTCGTAGAGGATCCGGGATTCCTCCCCTTCCTCCACCATGCCTTCATCCACGAGGGCGGCCACCCAGAAGTCCGTCATGCGGTGCACGATCTGACGGAGTGACGTCTCATGACCCGTCTTGGGTACGCCCGCTTTGCGGAAGTACTTGGAGACCACGATGTCCACGGCGTTCTGCGTGTAGCCCGCAGGGAACTCGACACCTTCCATGTGGACGAGCGACTTGCCGGTCTTGTGGTCCTTGAGGTCCACATCCCGCTGTTCCCACTCGAAGAGGTCGTACACGGTCTTGCTCGGGTCATCAGCCAGCTCCGATGTGAAGCGCCTGACGATCAGATCTGAGAGTACGTGGGCCATCCTGTCCTCCGGTGTTTCCTGTGATCCATCTGTTCGGATTCCGACTCTACTATGCGGGTCGGACGCTGATACGGCCACCCTCACGGGCGGCCGTATGAAACTCGATGCGTGCCATAGTACCCCATATATTGGGGTGATGGAATCCGAGAAACGCTATAGATTGTGGATGATATGAGCGTGAACGGTTCAAACCACCGATTCCATAGAAACACGGTCATGAAACCGCAGGAGGACCACACGAAGATATCCATTCCACCGGATCCGGTCCCGCACAGCGGGACCGGTGAGTGGCAGGATCAGTCCTCGAGCCAGGTACGCGAGAGGTCCGCGAGATTGATCGGACTGTAATAGAGATCATGGACACGACCCGAACCCACGCGCGTGTGGCGGTAGAACATGAGCGGGATTACGGGGAGGTCCTCGGCTATGACCGCATCAGCGGCCTTCATGGCCTCGACCCTCTCGGCGTCATCCACGGTCCGGCGTGCCTCGTCCATGAGGCGGTCGGCCTCCGGATTCGAGTAATGCGCCCTGTTCTTGCTGCTTCCCGTATAGAACATGGAGTACAGGAAGTTCTCCATCGTGGGGTAATCCGCCGTCCAACCGATACGCGCTACCTGGTAGGAACCGTCGGAGAGCATGTCCAGATACGCCGCCCATTCGGATGTGGCGATCGTGGACGTGATGCCGATGGCCTGGAGGTCCGCCTGCACCATCTGCATGATCTGCTCGTGGCCACCGCCCGTGCTGACGAGAAGGTCGAGCTCCAATCCTTCACCGCCCGGGTACCCGGCGTCTACGAGCGCCTGCTCGGCTGCAGCCTTGTCGTACCGCGCTGCCTCCCATGCGCCCTCTTCGTAACCGTCGACTCCCGGAGGGATGACGCCATCAGCGGGGATCCGCGATCCGCTGAAGAGCGTGTCGCAGATGGCTTGTCGGTTGATGGCGAACGAGAGAGCACGTCTCACGTCCTTGTTGGCCATGACCTCGTCCTCCGCGTTCATGACGAGGAGATACGTCGCGATGGTCGGGCCGAGGAGGACCTGTTCGCCGGGATTTATGGTGTAACCGTCGGGTGATTCACCGAAGCGGTCACGGACGTCGTCGATCCTGCCGGGCGGGATCATGGTGAAGTCCAGGTTGCCTGCTTCGAACTCGCTGTACGCGGTTTCGGGGTCCTTGTAGATCACGAAGTCGATCCCGTCCACGTTGACGGGCTCACCGTGGTAGTCATCGTAGCGGGTGAGTCTGATGTGCTGAGCATCCTCCCACGATCCGTCCATCTTGAACGGTCCGTTACCGATGGGTGCTTCGGTGTACGTGCGGAAGTCAGCCGTCGCTCCACCTGAGGGCACCGGCGAGAGTGCCGGGTGCGTGGTCACGTACGGGAAATCCGCGTACGGTGCGGAGAGATTCACGACGAGCGTGTGCTCATCGGGTGTCTCGATGTCGAGGTCGGTCCTCTCTCCCCGAAGCATCTCGTCGTATCCGCTCACGGTGCTCAAGTGATACGAGATATCCGAAGGTGAGCCGGGGTTGGTCTCCGGGTTCACGATGCGCTCCCAGGCGAACTTGAAGTCCACGGAGGTCACGGGGTCCCCATTATGGAACGTAGCTCCGGGGACGAGCTTGAACGTGAAGACGTCAGCCGTCTCGTTAGCTTCCCAGCTCTCGGCTGCGAGGCCCACGATTTCTCCCGCTTCGAAGTCGTACGTGGTCAACGTGTCGAAGAGCTGGTAGGCCACTTGCATACCTTGGTCTTCCTGCACGTTGAACGGATCTATGGCTACCGGATTGTTGATGTAGTACTTGAGGGTGCCACCTTTGCGTGACTCTTGCTCCCCAGCCTCACCTGCAGGTTCCGGTATGGTGCTGCCATCCGTTAGATCCTGCGTGGAGTCCACAACATCATCCTTACGACCACATCCTGCGAGAGCCACCGTGGCTCCCGCTGCGAGTGACCCGATCACGAAGGCACGTCTTCCGAGACGTGAAGGACTCCTGCCCGATCCGCTGTCCCTGGTATCCATGTTCTCCCCTTCCGATTGCGCTCGGCACCCTCATGCCGGCGCGCTGATGCTCGTAGATACCCTAGAATCTGCGGGTTTCATACTAGATACTGGTCAGCTATGGTGTTCCGCTATCAGTTAGAGGGGTCCTCAGCGTAGCCTCGGGGGTTGTTAGATTGCCACCGCCAGGAGTCCTCACACATCTTCGCGAGACCGCGTGAAGCGGTCCATCCCAGCTCCTCGCGCGCCTTCGTGGGATCCGCATAACAAGCTGCGATGTCTCCATCACGACGTGGTGTGATCTCAAAGGGAATGTCCCTCTCGCTCGCCCTACTGAAAGCTTGGATCACCTCGAACACACTGTAGCCTGTGCCGGTACCCAGATTGAAGGCTTCAAATCCTCTCTTGCCGGCCATCCAGCGCAGCGATGCAACATGGCCCTCGGAAAGGTCCATCACGTGGATGTAATCGCGGATGCCGGAGCCGTCCGGTGTGTCGTAGTCGTCGCCGAAGACGCTCACATGCTCCAGAACGCCGCTGGCGACCTGCGCGATGTAAGGGACCAGATTGTTGGGGATACCAGCAGGATCCTCGCCAATGAGGCCTGAAGGATGTGCCCCGATGGGGTTGAAGTACCGGAGCACCACGAAGTTCCATGCGGGGTCCGCAGCCGAGAGATCCTTCAGGATCTCCTCCACCATGTACTTGGTGCGTCCGTACGGATTGGTCACGGCACCCGTAGGGAAGTCCTCCTTGAGAGGAAGCTGTTCGGGGTCTCCGTAGACGGTCGCTGATGACGAGAAGATCAGGTCCATCACACCATGCTCCCTCATCACTTCGAGAAGCGTGAGCGTTCCGCAGACGTTGGTGCGGTAATAACGAGCCGGCTGACTTACGGATTCACCAACCGCCTTGAGCCCGGCGAAGTGGATGACGGCTGATATATCCTCCTGGCGGAAGACATCCTCCAGGGCTTCTCGGCCGGTTATATCCACTTCGTATAGTTTGGGGGCTATTCCGGTGATGCGCTCCACACGCTCGAGCGCGCGAGGGCTGGAGTTAGTGAAGTCGTCCACGACCACGACATCATATCCGTTCTCGATGAGAGAGACACAGGTGTGCGACCCGATGAAGCCAGCGCCGCCGGTTACTAGGATACTGGGCATAGAGGTCCTTTCGCGTGGTCTCGATGTATCGATGGTATCTCAATCATGTCATCCATGGGTGGGGTAGAATCCTGAGGACATACGCTCAACAGGAGGATCATATGCCGCTCACGCTGTCCAAACTCGCCGGTCTCATAGATGCGAAGATGGTCCGTCCCGAGGGAGGTCCGCACCTGGAGAGCAAGGTGGAAGCCATCCGTTATAGGTCGCAGGACGTTCAGGAAGGTGACATCTTCTGTGCCGTACCCGGCACCAAGGTGGACGGCCATGATTTCGCGGTGGATGCTTGTGAGCGTGGCGCTCTTGCCGTGATCTGTCTCCATGAGATCCCGGGGATCACGTGCATGCAGCTGGTCGTGGCGGACGTGCGCAAGGCCATGGCTGATGCGGCTCGGTACGTAGAGAGCTCACCCGCCGGTGACCTCAGCGTGATCGGCATCACGGGCACGAACGGGAAGACCACCGTATCGCAGCTGGTCGCGTACATCGCACTGGCATGCGGTAGGAGGTCCGGAACCATCGGCACGCTCGGCGCCGACCTCATGAGCATGCACATCGACACTGAGCACACCACGCCCGAGGCTCCGGTGTTCCAAGGGCTTCTCGCCCAAGCTCGTGACGCTGAGATAGAAGTGCTGGCCTGCGAGGTGTCCAGTCACGCTCTCGACCTGGATCGCACGTGGGGCACCGCGTTCGATGTGGTGGCGTTCACCAACCTCACGCAGGACCACCTTGATTATCACGACAGCATGGAGTCGTACTTCCGCGCCAAGGCGCGGCTGTTCATGGAATACGACGTGGAGCACCGCGTCATCTGCACCGACGACGATCGCGGCCGCCATCTGGCTGCGCTCTGCGGTGAGTGGAATCTCCAGATGACCACCGTGGGCCATGATCGGACGGCCGACCTCTGCATCATGGATGAGATCCACGAACCCCACGGCACCTCCTTCACCCTCATCAAATCCGAAGGTGGATCGGTGGGTATCCGTACGCCGTTCGTAGGCGGGTTCAACGTGAACAACGCGGCACTCGCGTTCGGGATCTGCCGCAAGATCGGCCTCGAGGAGCAGGCGATCGTGGATGCTCTGGCTGAGGCTCCACAGGTTCCAGGCCGTCTCGAGCTGGTCGAGAAGGACGCGCCCGTCAGGGTCTACGTGGATTACGCTCACACCCCCGATGCGCTGGAGAAGGCCATCACCGCCGTCTCCGAGACCAAGCCCGACCGCCTGATCACCGTCTTCGGCTGCGGAGGTGACCGTGACAGGAAGAAGCGTCCCTTGATGGGAGCCGTGGCTGCTCGCTCGGATATCGCTGTGGTGACCTCGGACAACCCACGCACGGAGGATCCCGACGCCATCGTGGACGACATCATGGTGGGCATCCTCCCCGAAGCCACGCACACGGGCGTGCTCGTGCACCGTGAGGTGGATCGGGAGACCGCCATCCGCTTGGCCATAGACATGGCGAAGCCCGGAGATGCCGTCCTCATAGCAGGCAAGGGACATGAGGATTATCAGATCGTGGGCACCGAGAAGCATCATCTGGATGACCGGGAGATCTCACGGGATGCGCTCAGCAAGCGCGCGGACGTGGACGCCTAGAGCTCTTGCTCATCGCTGGACCCCTAACGCTGGCGCCACCTCGTGAGCGCACGTTCCAAGAGCGCCACTATCTCGTAGATCAGCACGCCTAACAAGGCCATAGCTATGATGCCTGCGAACATGCGTGGGTAATCTATGAGACCCCATGCATCCACGATGAACCACCCGAGCCCACTGGTCCCCGCGATGGATTCCGCGATGAACAAGATGGCGATGGCCGTCCCTGACCCGATGCGCAGCGCTGTGAACACCTCCGGTAGACTGGCCGGTACGATCACATGTCTATACACGCCCCACCTCAACGCTCCGAGCGACCGCGCCGATGTGATGAGCGACTGCGGCACCGCCTTGGCGGCATCCCGCGCCGACACGAGCACCTGGAAGAAGACCGTGATGGCTATGAGCGCGATCTTGGGTGTGTCACCGAGCCCCAACAGGACCAGGAGGACGGGCAGGAAAACGATCTTGGGGATCGGATAAAGCAGGTATAGCAATGGAGCGAGCACCGCATCAGCATGCTTGGAGCGCCCAAGCGCGAGTCCGATGGGCACGGCGAGCGCCGTACCTATGACGAGTGACGCGATCACGCGCCAGAGACTGGCGATGAACTCAGGTATGAGCGCAGGAAGCTCCTGTGAGAGCACGCTCAGCGAAGCGAGCGGTGTCGGCAGCGCCGGTGACCCCACTGCGAGTGCGATGAGATGCCAGCTCACGAGGATGATGATGATGGCCAGAACGTAGCCGAATGCCTTACGCATGGGCACCGTCCTTCTCGCCCGCACGGAGGAGTTCACGCAGATGAGCGGCCGCCTCGGTGAACTGGGGTGAACGGCGCTGGTCCGCTATGCCGTATGTGGGATTCTCCACGACGGCGCGGACGGTTCCAGGGCGTGGCGTCATGACCACGACGCGTTGACCGAGGCGGAGTGCCTCCTCGATGGAGTGTGTGACCAATATCTGCGCGTATCCATAACGGATCTGAAGATCGCGGAGCATCTCCTGCATGTCCTCGCGCAGCAACGCGTCTAGGGCTGAGAGCGGCTCGTCCAGGAGGAGGAGATCGGTCTCGAGCGCGAGCGATCGCGCCAGCGCCAGACGCTGGCGCATGCCACCGGAGAGCTCACCCGGATAGAGGCGCTCGGTTCCGGAGAGGCTCACGCGCTCGAGTGCTTCATGCGCACGATCGAGTGCTTCTCTGCGTCGCACACCGCGGAACATGAGTCCGAGCGCTGCATTCTCCTCCACCGTCTTCCATGGCATGAGGCCGAAGTCCTGCAGGATGAGTGAGGTCTGCTCGCGCGGACCGGTGATGGGGTCACCATCCAGCGTTACGGTTCCGGAAGTGGGTCGGCGCAGACCTGCTGCTATGAGGAGGGCGGTCGATTTGCCGCAACCTGAGGGCCCGATGATGGACACGGTCTCGGCTGCTCGCACTTCAAGCGAGAAACCCTCGAGCGCCATGACGTCCTGATCCACACCGTCATAGCGCATGCTGATGTCATCGAAGCGCAGATTCTCCACTCATACCTCCTCGTCCGAACGGGTATCAGTGTACATCAGCGGTGGAGCCGTCCACCTTCGCACCTGATAGGAGCACACATGCGATTCCCTCCCCTCATCCAGGCAGATGACACCGGGTTCCTCCGTGACGTGAGCGTCATCTACACGGACATAGACGGAACGTTCCTGGCACCCGGCGGTCGCCTCCTGCTGGATGGAGACAAGCAGCCCTCGCTCGACCTCGTGCGCGTGGTGCTGGAACTCGCTGAAGCGGGTGTGGAAGTGGTCCCCGTGACGGGCCGTGGTCGCCATTCGGTGAGTGAGATCGCGCGCCTACTGGGCTTCGGCACCGTGGTGGCCGAGATGGGCTCCGTCACCCAGCGCGGTTCCGGTTGGACCTCCAGGATCACGTACGACACGGGCCAATGGGACCACAACCCCGCTGTCCATCGCAGGCCGTACGAGGCCATAGAAGCGACCGGTGTCACCCAGGAGCTGGTGGCTGCGTTCCCCGGCCGCCTCGAGAGGATCATGCCCTTCGCGGATGGGCGAGAAGTGACGCACGTCTTCCGAGGCAACGTTGAGACGGGTCGCGCTCAGGCCATCGTGGACGGCAACGACCTACCCTTCGTGTTCCGGGATAACGGCCGGATCCATCCTCCTTCGCACGGCCTCACCCTGGAGGAAGGCGAAGCCGTGCACGTCTACCACCTCATGCCACGCGGCGTCGACAAGGGGACGGCCGTGGAAGCGGATATGGAACACCGCGGCATCGGACCCGAGCAGGCGGTGGGCATCGGGGATTCGATCAGTGATGTGGCCATGGGACTGCACACCGGGTCGTTCGTGGTGATGCAGAACGCTCTGGAGCACGCTGACCTGCTGGAGCGCGCTCAAGGTCTGGGCAAGCCGGTCATGGCTACGTCAGGCACCACGTCATCGGGGTGGGTGGAGTTCGCTCGCGTCCTTCTCGCCCAGAAGAAGTGATCCGGCCAGCTCATGGCATAACTGGAAGAACATCTTAATATTCCTTCAGGTACGTCGACCGCAGGCTCCGTCCTGGGATACTTCGTGTCGCATAGTATCGCGCGAAGTGTATGGGAAGGAGGTCGCATGGACGCACAGCTGAAGAAAGGCTTCGTGGAAGTGGCCGTTCTGGCCATCCTCAATCAGCATGATTCGTACGGATACAGCATCGTGCAGGAGCTCGGGGAAGTGATGGAGATCTCCGAATCCACCCTCTATCCCATCCTGAAGAGGCTCGAGAGCCAAGGATGCTTGAAGACGTACTCGGTCGAGCACAACTCCCGACTGCGCAAGTATTACCGCATAACACCCGAGGGTACCGATCGCATCCGCGAATTCCTGGAGAGTTGGAACATGGTCGAGGGTCTCCATGCGTTCATACGGAGAGGATACCGACATGGATAAACAGGAATTCCTCAACAGACTGAAAGGCTGCTTGGCGCAGCTGGACCGTGATGAGATGGAAGCGGCGCTCGGGTTCTACGATGAGCAGATCTCGGATCGCATGGATGCCGGCATGCCTGAGCATGAAGCGGTCGCGTCCTTGGAAGCTCCGGAGGACATCGCCGCGAACCTCATGACGCTTCGCAACGAAGGA
>CAYVBA010000020.1:4549-13534 GCA_964448475.1 uncultured Coriobacteriales bacterium | reverse complement strand
CTTGGAAGCTCCGGAGGACATCGCCGCGAACCTCATGACGCTTCGCAACGAAGGAACACCGCGCCCCATCCTCACGAAGGAGCGCAAGGGTACGACGACCAAGGTCCTGATCGCACTCGTCATCCTGCTCACGTCGTTCGTCTGGATACCGCTCGTGATCTCGATCGTGGGAATCGTGGTGGGCGCGTATCTCGCGGTATGGGCAGCAGTGCTTGCCGGTGTCGCCATCGTGCTGGCAGGCGGGATCGGGTCGTTGCTCATGCTCGTGGCGTCGATCGCCGTCATCCCGCAATCACCGGCCGTCGCCGTCTCGCAGTTCGGCATCTTCCTGGGTATGGCTGGATCCACCATCCTGGCTGCGATCTTGACTATCCTCGTGGCGAAGGGCCTCATCATGCTCACCAAGTGGTCGATCAACTCCATAGCAGGGTTGTTCACACGCCGCTCGAGAATAGTGAAGGAGGGCTGACGCATGGATGAGACGACCAAGCTCCCCCGACCGGTGGAAGAGCGTGAGTGGGACAACATGCCCATGCCCGCCATGAAGCGCAGGATGCCCAAACTGGCCGTGATGGCCATCGTTGCCATCGTGCTCATCCTCCTGGGTGTTGCACTCTTCACTGCGCCTATAGCCATGAGTGGTGGATTCAGGAAGATGGCGCAGGAGTCCGGCTACGTGGAGCCTAGCCGTGTGAGCGAATCATATGAAGCCGACCGGATCGATACGATCGACCTCACTCTGGTCACCTACATGACGAGCATCCACTTCACCCAGTCCGAAGACGAGGACATCCATGTGGATTACCTCGTATCAGGCTCGCCTGCGTTCTTCGGTTACAACGCTGCTACCGAGACCGTCCGTCCTGTAGTGGACGGATCGAAGCTATCGGTGACCCGTGATCCCGCAGAGCTCTCACTGGATCCCAACCTCTTCAAGGTGCTCACCGCAACCATGGAGAACCTGGACAGTCGGATGGAGATCAGACTGCCCGCAGACTGGGATGGTCAGATCATCGCAGGCCACACGGGCGCCGTGACCTTCCGTAGCATGCAGATGACTGCGGACATGACACTCTCTGAATCACGTGACCTCCTGTTCGAAGAGTTCACCACCACAGGATCACTGACGATCAGCGAGGCGAACAACGTGAGGTTGGAAGAGGTCGACGCGCAGGAACTTACCATCGAGGACTCAGGTTCGATAGAACTTCGCTACGTGAAGGCCACCGACCTCACCGTACATGCATCCCATGACATCAACGGCTTCGTACTTGATGCGGAGACGATCAAGCTTCGCTCTGATGAGGGTTACATCTCCGTGAGCCTGCCCCAGCAGTTGGATGATTACGTGATGACCGTGAACTCGTTCTTCTCGAAGGATGAGCTGGAGTCGCCTGTCGAAGGTGACAGCTTCTCTGACATCGATTACGACGAGTTGGGCTTCTTCAGTTTAGGTATCCACGAATACCGTCTTGGTCTGAAGGATCCGCGCGTCGATCGCATCGAGGATATCTTCATGGATCACCAGAGCGAGGAAATCGAACCCGTGTGGATAGTGCGCACCGAGTCGGGCACCATACCTCTCGAAGCGTATGCACCTCGTGGCCACGTCGACATCAAGTCGGCTGATGATCCTACGGGCGAGAAGTTCATGGGTCTTCTACAAAGGGTGGATGAATGACATGGAAGCGAGGCCGAGCCCCGCAAGGATCATGACGATCGTAGCCATCATCTTACTGATCATCTTCGTAGCGGCGCTCTTCTTGAGCGAGCGCATCAAGCATGATGCCTACGAAGTGATGGTCACGGCATCCGAAGCGGGAGGGCACGATGCGGATGTGATCATCATCCTGGGAGCAGGCGTAACCGATGCGGGTCAACCCTCGCCCATCCTCAAGGAGCGCTTGGATACTGCTATCACGCTCTACGAGAACGAAGCTGCACCCACGTTGCTCGTCACCGGCACTGGTCCTTCAGGTGCGCGGGATGAGACGGTGGTCATGGAGCGCTATCTCTTGGCTGCCGGCATCCCGAACAGCGCTATAAAGACTGACACCCAGGGCTTCTCGACCGAAGCATCAATGAAGAACGCGGCGCGTCTCTTCAACGTGAAACGACCCATCATAGTGACGCAGAGCTTCCATCTGCCTCGCTCCATCATGTTGGCACGCCACCGAGGGATGGAACCTCTCGGTGTCATGTCAGAACAACGCATCTACCCCGAGCAGGTCTGGTGGGATGCACGGGAGATCGGCGCACGCGTCAAGGATTGGGTCTTGATCAGGCTCGATATGGCCTGATGCATCCGCCGCAGCTCATAGTTGGTATACAATCATGCAGGTGGACTCCGGTCCACCTGCATCGTCGTCTTAGGAGAAGGTCCTGAATGAAACAGAAACCTCGACCGCATAGTCTCTAGACCTTCTCGCCCGCTCCCTCGACGGCGCGAGTAGGTCGCGTCCGCACCGATGGCACCGGATTGGGAGCTTGATGAATTACTTCTCTGAAATCGAAGGCCTGCCTATAGTCGATCCCGACGGTACCCCCGTAGGCACCGTTGATGACCTGGGCATAGCTGCTTCCGATGTGTTCCCGCGCGTTCTGACGCTCATGTACAAGGGTCCTACGCATATGCCGTACATGATCTCGTGGGCGCGCAACGTGAGCCGGATCGATGACGACGGCATCACGCTCTCCACGCGGATCGGTGACCTGCGGTTCAGCTACCTCCATCCCAACGAGATCCTCATCGCGCGCGACCTCATAGGCAAGCAGGTGGTGGACCTGCAGGACAAGAACGTCGAGACGGTGAACGACGCCAAGATATCGGTCACGGCGTCGGGGACGCTGCGTCTCGTGGGTGTGGACGTAGGGCTGAGCGGCACCATCAGGCGGAAGTATCCGCTGGTGAAAGGCTTGATGGGTGGCGTGGGTCAAGCTCTCGGGATCCGTCCGACCGAGCGGATCATCCCGTGGGACTCCCTCGATCTCATAGACAAGAGTCTCTCCAACATGAAGCTCTCCGCCACGCACAGGCGGTTGGATGAACTGCATGCAGCCGACGTGGCGGACATCATTGCCCAGCTCGACGAGGAGACACGGCCCAAGGTCTTCCAGCAACTCGAGGACGACCAAGCGGCGCTCGTGCTGGCCGAACTGCCAGATGAGGTGGTCGCAGAATTCCTGGATACCATCATCCCGGAGGATCGTGCCGCCCGCCTCATCCTGGACATGGATCCTGACGAAGCAGCCGATATCGTGGGTCATTACCCGCCGGAACGTCAGGATGCGCTGCTCCGTGAGTTCGATGCCGAGGACGCGGACACCATCCGCGAACTCCTGGGATACGAAGCACGCACGGCGGGCGGTATCATGACCACCGAGTTCGTGGCCGTGTCCGAGGGGGCGACCGTAGGAGAAGCCATCCAGCAGCTGCGTGACCTCGATGAAGCGCACGAAGAGGTCAACGTCATCTACACGGTGGATCCCGGCGAGAGGCTCTCGGGTATGGTCTCGCTCCAACGCCTCGCGACGGCGGAGGACGATGAGATCGTGGGTGATCTGGCCGAACTCGACATCATCACCGCGTCACCCGATGACGACCAGGAAGACGTCGCGGTCAACATCTCGAAGTACGACCTCATAGCCATGCCTGTCGTGGACGACGATGACAAACTCATCGGTGTGGTCACGGTGGACGACGCTCTGGAAGTCCTCGAGGAGGAACACGAAGAGGACCTCATGATCGCCGGTGGCAGCAGCTCCCGAGATGACGATCAGATCAGAACCGGCGGTGCCATAGCCTGGTTCGCACAGCGCGAGCTCTGGTTCGTGGTCTGGATGATCGCCGGCATCGTGGCTCTGGCGCTCGGCGCACCCGATGCGTATCTCGTGGCACTCATCCCGCTCCCCCTCGTACTGGTAGTAGCGGAGGACTCCATCGCTTACGCGCGCAACCGCGTGCTCGAGTACCCCGACCCCGAAGAGGAGAAGCCCCGCCTCGGGCCGCTCTTCAGACGTAATCTCTTCACCGGCATCCTCATAGCGCTCATCACCGCTCTGCTCATGCTGGTGGGCATCATCCTGCCGCTACCCGTAGGCGCTCTCAACAAGGCGCCGTTCGCACTGGCAGCAGGCGCGGCCTCACTCACGATCCTCTTCATCATCCTGGGCTCGACCCTCGTGACCGATGCCCTCATCCGACGCATCGGACGTGGCGAGGACCCGCCCAATCACATCATCTCGCTCATCATGCTCGTGGCCACCTTGATCACGTACCTCCTGATCGTGACGGCGTTCTTCTTCGCATGGGATGTGATCTGATGCTCGGGTCTCTGGTGGACCATCTGGATCTGCCGGGTCGGAAGGCCGCTCTCCGCAATCACATGAAGACGGTGCGCGCCGCGATCCCCGAAAGGATCCGCGAGTCCGATCGAGCGGCCACCACCGCTGCCGTCATCGACCTACCCCAGCTCCGGACCGCGAAGACCGTGGCGCTCTTCGCACCCATGGGAGCGGAGATGGACGTGCGGCCGCTGGCTCGTATCCTGAGCGAGAAGGGCGTGCGCATAGCCGTACCCGTGGTGATCGAGCCTCTCATCATGGAGTTCGTGGAGGTCACTCCCGAGCACTTGGAAGCACCTCGAACCGAACAACCGGATTTCCTGGGGAAGCCCGCTACTCATAGAGGATTACCCGACGGCTTCACCGTGGTGCGTGAGGATGAGTTCGACGTCATGATCATGCCTGGTCTCGCGTTCGATGGGAAGCGCAGGCGCCTCGGTTACGGTGGTGGATTCTACGACGTCTACCTCTCACGCCCCGGTCTGCGTGCTGACACCATCGCGCCCATCTACGAGCTGCAACTGATCGACGAGGTGCCGTACGAGGAGCTGGATCGACTCGTGGACACGATCGTCACTCCAACGAGGATCATCACGGCCTGATTGTGTGTGACCGGGCTGGGTGAGGACACCCCGTCTCAGCTCGCTTCAGCAGGAGTCTCCGCTGCCGTGCGCTTGATGTCCTGCAACGGCTCAGGCTGCTCCGGAACCTGCGTGCGCTCCATGGGGATGGTCCCGTCCGCCTCGATCATCTCGTTGATGGTGACGAACCGGTACCCACGTGCCTTCAGTTGGATCACGATCTGCTCGAGCGCCTCGACCGTCTGCTCACGGTTCCCTCCTCCGTCATGCATGAGGATGATGGAGCCGGGTTGCACTTGGGAGGTCGTCTCCTTGATGATGGCGTCCACTCCGGGGCGACGCCAGTCGTTCGTGTCTATGGTCCAGCCTACGAGTACCCCCACCTCGCCGTTCGTCCGGATCCATTCCGCTTCCTTGAAGACGCCGTACGGGGCGCGGAAGACCCGTGACTTCTCGCCCGTTATCTCCTCCACAGCTGCGTAACCGCGCCGGAGGTCATCAAACATGGTCTCGTCGTCCACTTCGGCGAAGTTCTTGTGACCGTACGAATGGCTGGCTACCTGGTTGCCTTCCTCCACCGCTCTTCTGACGATGTCCTTCTGATAATCGATATGCTGGCCCAACGTGAAGAAGGTTGCTTTGGCGCCGTGCTCCTCGAGCACGTCCAGGATCTGCGGGGTGTACTTGCTCGGGCCGTCGTCGAAGGTGAGGGCCACGAGCTTCTCGTTGTTCTTGGGGCGCGGTGTGTGCATGGTGATGATCGTGGGAGTGGGCTCCTCGGCTATCCCGAGGGGGATCTCCACGCCTGATGAGACCCCCCGCTCCACCATCTGGCGGCCGTTGAGGCCGAACTGCTTCACATAGCTGAGAGCTCCCCAGGCGTTGTCCTTGGTCGCGACGTTGGGGACCTCCACCTCCACGACTTCCTTGTCCTCGGTGACATCGTCACCGTCCGTGATGGTGATTCGCTCGCCTCCGGTGATGATCCGCTTGGAGTGATCCGGCTCGGGCGTCCCGTTAACCGACACCACAGGAGCTTCGCCACCCCCGGCGGTCACGACCTCGCCCGTGATCGAGAGCAGATCACCGGACTCACCATGCAGCTCCTCATCTTCCAGGAGCTCACCTACGGTGGTATCCACGCGCACGGAGTACTCGATCCCGTCCACGGTGACGTCGACCTGCTTACTGATGATGAAGACGTAGAAGAGAGCTGCTGCTATGGCGAGAAGGACCACGAACACCGCGAGCCCTATGAGGACGTTACGGCGGGAGTCGCTCTTCTTGGGGATGAAGGTACCGTCCTCGAAGGACCCACGCGGATGCTGGGGCGTGGTCGATCCATGAGATTGCGCCTCCTCATGGTTGTACCGAAGCCCGTGCTCATGCCGCATGGCGTTCACCTTCCGCTGCTGCTCTCCTTGTCGAACTCTTCCTTGAACCTGTCGAACATACTCCCGGCCGCTTTCAGATGCTTGCCTACAGCGCGTGCTGCTTCAGGACCTGCGTCCGACTCCTTCTCAGGTGCCGGCTTGGGAGCTTGGCTCGCGCTCTTGGGAGCTACCTGGGTTCCGGAAGCCGCCTTGGGCGCGGGTAGCTCATCATCGGGAGTGGTGGCCTCTTCGAGCGCCTTCTTGCCCTTCCCGATCACATGACCCAGCTTGACCGAGCCTTCGTCCCACGCCTTGCTCGCTTTTGCACCAGCACGAGTCATGCCTGCGGTGGCCTTCGCGGTAGCTTCACCGGCTGCTGCGGCTGCACCGCCCGAGGGCCGGATGGCGCTGGCTTCAGCATCCACAACTATGCTTCCTTGAGTATAACCACGGATCATCCGCCGAGGGATGTCTACCGTGCCCACGAGCGCCCGGCTCCCGGATCCATCACTGATCGAGAGATACTCCACCTCACCGGTCACCTCGTCGAACGCCGCATTGGTCACGCGACCCAACTCACGGCCGCGCTCCGTGATGACGTCCATGTTCTCCATGAGCAGGCACTTCTCGTAATCCAAGCCCAGACGCTGCCATGCAGCGGCATCGAAACTCTTGGAACCTTTAGCCGGCGCCACGGCACCATCCTGGATGGTCACGCTATCGCGTGCGAGGAACTTGTCCGGCCGTTTGAACATCCAGAGGAAGTCCGGACGCTTCACCACGTACCCGACCATGGTCATGCCGTCGGGCGAGAAGACCGTGGTCCCGATCTTCCCCAGCCGCCCGCGCTTGCCTACCTTGCGCAGTACGCGTGCTCCGCGCATCTCGTTGATGGTCCGCACTCGTCCTCCTCAGGACTTCGTCTCCGTAGATGGAAACTGCCCACCCCCGGAACCGGGGATGGGCAGTATGTTACGTGGTCTATCTGTGCCTTAGGTGTGCGAAACCTTAAAGCTTGTCAGTCTCGCGATCGACCTTGGCGGCTGCGTCCTTGGCAGCGCCCTCTGCCTCATCGATCGCATCCTTGGCGGCGCGTGCTGCGTCATCAGCCACGTCCTCGGTAGCGCGATGTGCGTCATGGGCGGCGTCCTTGGCCTTGCCCTCGAGATCATCAGCGGCGTCGGCGGCTGCGATCGCTGCCTCATCGGCCTTCTCGCCCACCTTGGCTGCTGCTCCGGAAACCTTACCGACCACAGCGTCCGCTGCTTTGGAGACCTTGTCAGCTGCCTCAGGTGCCTTCTCTTGTACGAAGGAGGAGACGTTGGAAGCGCCGCGGCTCACGTTGTCAGCGAGGGAGTCACGGAGACCGTCCATACGACGGCGTGCCTCGTCCACCTTGGAGCGGAGCTCATCGCCCTTCTCATCAACGGCGGGGCGGATGTTGGAAACGGCGCTGTTCACTTCACGTACGCCGCGGTCATACAGGTCACGACCCTGGCCCCAGTACTCATCCACCTTGTCTGACACGAGAGCGCGTGTCTCCTGACCGGAACGGGGTGCGAGTAGGAATGCTGCGACTGCTCCGACAGCAGCACCTACGATCAGGCTGAGTGCGTTCGAGCTTCTAGACATAAGTCCCTCCAACCATTCGGTTCTCATTCATGTATCAGGCCTTACTGTCTGTCTTACATACCCAAAACGATCAGACGTGATCGATGGTATCCACAAGTTGGACGATTCCTCCAACGATGCCCTCTATATCAGGATGCGGCTCGTTCCCGCCTGAATACGCCCAGTCCAGGATCCACGCGGCCGATGAGAGGGCCGCCATGGTGAGCGTGTCGTCCCAGCAGTCGAGGCGTACTTCGTAGAGGCGATCGTCGTTCGTGACGTCGGTCCGGCCCACAACGGTATCCCCTACGCGCCCGGTGAGCATGAGGAGCTCCACGGTGACGTGCTCCAGCAGATGGACCACGTTGGTCTCGGGAAGCTCAGCGCCGAAGGTACGGCCCTTGGGTGAGACGCAGACGTGCTCGGAGATCTGCGGCAGGAGGTTCAGAACGCGAGTCGTGCCCTCCAGATCGTCGGACGTGGAGAGCGGAGCATCCGGCTCGACCTCGATCCGTGCGGTGAGGATCTCCGGATCCACTACGATCTTCTTCACATCGAACATACTCATGGGCTCTCCTCTTATCCGATGAGGTGCATCCTTGCCAGTATACAAAAGGAGCGCCCATACCCCGTATGGACGCTCCTCTCAGTGATTCTCTGTGCGCTACCTGTCTAGAGGACGCGGTACTGGACGGTGCCTACTCCGTAGGGGAATCCGAGTGCGTTGCGGGTAGCGGGTGCGAGGTCGAGTACACGACCTGCGACGAACGGACCGCGGTCAGCCACGGTTGCCACGACGGTGCGGCCCTTGTACACGATCTCCAGCTTGGTGCCGAACGGCAGGCTCTTGTGCGCCACGATCATGGAGCTGTTGGTGAGCGTCTGGCCGTTGGCCATGGTGTTGCCTACCAGGTTGGGGTGGTACACGGATGCCACGCCGCTGTTGTAGGAGACGGTCTCTGCAGGAGCGGCCTCAGGCTCGGGCGCGGGCTCCGGTTCAGGAGCGGAAGCCACTGCGGGGGCGGGCTCGGGCTCAGGTGCTGCGGCCGGTGCGGGAGCTGCTGCTCTCTCGGCTG
>CAYVBA010000020.1:0-4449 GCA_964448475.1 uncultured Coriobacteriales bacterium | reverse complement strand
GCGGGCTCGGGCTCAGGTGCTGCGGCCGGTGCGGGAGCTGCTGCTCTCTCGGCTGCGGCGCGCTCCTCTTCTGCCTTGCGCTCAGCTTCGCGCTGCTCGGCAGCTGCCTTCTCGGCTGCTTCACGCTCTGCTGCCTCGGCTGCTTCCTTCTCAGCCGCGATGCGAGCTTCTTCCTCGGCCTTGGCCTTCTCTATAGCTTCCTTGTCAGGTGCTACGCGGGATGCGGGCTGGGTGATGAGCTCCAGCTCCTCCTCGACCACTTCTTCCTCGATACCGAACTTTGCGGTGTCGATGGTGACGTCCTCTATGGAGCTGAACGAGCGCTCAGCGCCCACTCCCAGGACGTCGATGGGGCTTCCCATGTCCGCTCGTGCTGAGCCGACACCGAGGATACCCCCTGCGACCAGCAGTGCCGAAACGACGACGGCTACGAGAGCCGCGCGCTTCTTTCCTGCCTGCGATGATTCTGCCACTGATTCCTCCAGTACTTCCTGCACACGATGACAGCCGTTGAACGGAGAGGAGATAGGTTCGTTTGTGAGTGGGTTTTCTGCCTCTGCCGGCTGTAGTGATAAGCCAACCGTAAAGCATATGCTTTTCAGGCGGATCCAAGGCGAGCCATGAAGCTCATCGTGGTGACGTGCAGCCGGCTGACGTATGGTGCCCCCTCGTCGATCCAACGGTTGTGCCGGTAATCAACCACCGAAGAGAGCACCTGCGGAATATGGAACGTATTATAGCAATTCCCACGGAACGTGTCTGCGAATCCACATATATGCGTAATCGTGCGTGTTCGTAACAGATTATTCATTTATTTTAGAATATCCACCATATCATGCAAGAGTTGTGGAGCCGCGAAGCCGGACTGCCGGGCGAGAAGAACGCGGCTGCCCCAGTCCCTCTCACCTGTATATAACTACCTCAGCGATCCAGATGGACGGTGGTCCGTGGCTTCTTCCTACGCGATACGATCACCAGCATGTCGTCCTCCATGAGGGCGAACCGCTTGCCGTCATGGCTACCGGCTACCTCGATCACATCGAAGCCGGTGTGCACGAGCTCGTTCTTGAGCACGTCCGGCGAGGCTGACACATGCATCTCGCGCTTCGAGGTCACGCGCCAATCACCTGAGATGTTGAGCGGTGGCATCTCCTCGGTATCATCCTCGCCAGCATCCGGATCTGCATCGAGTTCCTCGAGCTCCCCGTCCTTCTCGCCCACGATGGGATCGGACGCTTCATCGGAGGTGTCGGCACTGGCACCGGTCTCGAGCTCGGACTCGGGTTCGTCCGGCTCGTCCTCGAAGGCGTAGGTCGGCTTCTCCACGATGAGATCCTCGATGTGCACGTGCACGCCATTGGGGTCGTACGTGACCACGCGGGTGAAGAGGCGGGTGCCGGTCGCGTCCTCAGCTACGAGGGGCTCTTCCATGCGCTCTCGGCGGTAGGTCATGCGTGGGTAGTTGCGCGTAGCCAAGATGAGGACGCCACCAGCCATAAGGGACTCGGCCAGGGCTTGGAGGTTCTCACGTAGAGTACCGAATCCGTCCACACGGGTGACCAAGTCATCCACGCAGACGATGGCCTCTACGCGCTCAGCGCCTACGAGGCGTGGGAGATCCTCGATGCCGCCGGAGACGATGCGCATGTCACCGGTTCGACCACCAGTACGGGCGCGATCCTCTTCGTACGCTGCCTGGAGACGCTTCACATCAGCCGGATCCTCCACCACGCAGAGCACGCTCATACCCCAGCGGGCGAAGAGTCGTGCTCGGTGTCCGTCTCCGGTCGAGAAGACAGCGACCCTCCGGGCGCCAGCACTCTGGAACGCGCGACGATAGAGCGGCTCTTCAGCTGCTATAAGGGCCGGCCAGTTGCGTACGTCATCGCGCGTGCGAGCGCGACGCTGTTTACGAGGTGTGAGAGTGACTTCACTCGCGAATTCATCCATGGAGTACCTACCGTCTTCCTGAACCGCTTTCGGGCACGACCACCCAGAGCATCACATAGAGAATCCCGATGGGGAAGATCCCAGTAACCGCGAGAAGCACGATTGCGGCGATACGTACGTGGAGAGCCTTCTTGTCCAGGAACTCGGCCAGACCACCGCATACGCCTGCGATCTTCCTATTCACAGTAGACCGCGTGAGGCGTAGACCATGCCGGTTCACGAAGGATCCGCCTTTACGAGTGTACGTGAGTATGAGGAGACCGATCACCAGGATCGTGACGGGCCAGATGAAACCAGAGACGAACGTGAGGACGCGGCGCAACGAAGGGAAGAACTGCTCGATGACGACGTTCAGGATGCTCAGTGATCCGAAGGCGATAAGACCCACCGCCACGATCATGAGGAGGTCGTTACTACTGAGCTTCTTCCGATTCATCCGCGGCAACCTCCTCCTCTATCGGAGTCGTGACCCGAATCAGCGCTATGCGCCTGCCACGCATGGACTGGACCTTGAACGAGAAGCCCTCGACCTCGATCACCTCGCCGATATTGGGGAGTGAATCGTTTATGTCCATGAGCCAGCCGGCCATGGTCTCGTACTCATCCGTATCCTCGATCGGGAAGCCTAGCTCTATAGCATCGTTGATGGGATAGCGGCCGTCCACCAGGTACTCGTAGTCGCGAAGTTGCGTAAGGTACTTGTTATCAGGATCGAACTCATCCTCGATCTCTCCCACGATCTCCTCCACGATATCCTCGATGGTGATGAGGCCTGTGGTGCCACCGTATTCATCCACCACGATGACGATCTGCTGGTGAGCCGTCTGCATCTCGGAAAGCAGCGGGAGGATGTCCTTCGTGTCGGGCACGAAGACCGGCTCACGCATGTACGCGGAGACGGAATCACCCTGTTTGCCTTCGAGCACCGGCTCGATGATGTCCTTCATGACGGCCACACCTACGATGCGGTCGTAATCCTCGTGGTACACGGGAATGCGAGAGTAGCCCGTGGCGCGCATCTCCGAGAGCGCTTCCTCGAGCGTGGAGGTGTCCTCGGTCATGACCATATCCACGCGCGGAACCATGACCTCGCGGGCTATGGTGTCACCCAGGTCGAAGATCTCGTGGATGAGACGCTTCTCCTCATCCAGCAACGAGTCCTGATCGGAGATGAGGTAACGGATCTCCTCTTCGGAGACGTCCTGCCTATCAGCTGAGGATTTCACGCCCAGGACCTTGGACACCACGTTGGTCGAACCCGAGAGCAGACGGACCACCGGACGTGTGAGCGTCTGGAACGTGGTGACGGGACCTGCCACGCTCTTTGCCACCTTCTCCGAATCAGCCAGCGCCATGCGCTTTGGTACGAGCTCGCCGAACACGAGCGTGAAATAGGAGACCGTCAGAGTCACGAGCACGACGGAGAGCACGGGCGCGATGGCCGTGAGCCAGCCGATGTTCAGACTGCTGATGACCTGAGCCAGCGGTTCCGCCAGTGTAGCGGTCGCAGCTGCTGAGGCACCGAATCCGATGAGTGTGATGGCTACTTGGATGGTGGAGAGGAACGAGTCCGAATCCTCCTGCAGCCTGAGAGCAGTCCTGGCTTCTCGCGATCCCTCGTTCTCCGCCTCCTGCTCCAAGCGTGACCTCTTGGCCGAAACCAGAGCCATCTCAGCCATGGCGAAGTAGCCGTTAGCGATGATCAGGATAGCCGTGAGTAGTATGGATAAGCCGATATACATGGTCATTCCCTATGCCTTCATCAGTACACGTACAAGAGGACGGCCAATACATGACAGATGCTTCCGCCAAGCACGAAGAGATGCCACACGGAGTGCATGTACGGCACTCTCTTCAGCAGGTAGAAGATCGTTCCCACAGTATATGAGATACCCCCAGCGACCAGCAGCCAAAGCCCCGGCGTGGGGAGGAGCGCGACGACCTCCTGGATCTTCAGCACCACGACCCACCCCATGGCCAGATAGAGCGCCACGGTGATCCAGCGGGGTTTCTTGCGCCAGATGGTCTCGACCAGGATGCCCGCGAGCGCGAACACCCAGATGAGCACGAAGAGTACGATCCCGCCTTCGTCCTTCAACGTGACGAGAAGGAACGGCGAATACGACCCCGCGATGAGCAGCGCGATCGATGAGTGGTCTATCAGGCGGAGGATCGCTTTAGCGCGTGGATGCTGGATGGCATGGTACAGCGTGGAGGCGAGATACTCCATGATGAGGCTCACACCGAAGATGATGGCGCTTGCCAGAGCGAGCGGATCACCGTTGTCCCGAGCGGCCATGATGAGGAGCACGAGAGCGGCCACCGAGAGCAGAGCTCCGATGCCGTGCGTCACCGAGTTGGCAATCTCCTCCCCCAGCGTGTAGCGAGGTACATGGTGAGAGCGCATCTCTTCGGCGAGTCCTTCACGGACCCGCTCGGTGGGTTCTCGACCGCCCTCGCTGTTCTTGTGTCTTCGTGGGGGTGTGCTGTCCAACTACT
>CAYVBA010000019.1:4908-23071 GCA_964448475.1 uncultured Coriobacteriales bacterium | reverse complement strand
GAGCATGCTGAGCGCGTGGGCGCATCGCTCTCCCATGCGCCGGACGCTGTCGCAGGTTTGCTCGCGATCCTCATGTACTGAGGCGACCATGCGGTACCGCTCAGGTCAGGCAACACTCGAATCCGCTCTCCTCATCCCCGCGGTGATGCTCGTCCTTCTCGTCCTTCTGCAACCGGTCGTGTTGCTGACGACCCATATGGTCATGGCGTCCGCCGCAGCTGAGGGAGCCCGGCTCGCAGGAGTCGTGCCCACATCCGGCATGGCGGAGACGCGGATCGTCGATCTCTGCAGGATGCGGATGGAGGCGCTCCCGCCTTCCCCCGTCTTCCATAGAGGGGATGCGGGGGCGTGGGAGGTGACGTTCGCCGAGGATGACGATGGTGCGACGACCGTGACGATCTCGCATGAGGTGCAACTCCTCCCGCTCGTCGCACAGGCGTACGTGCTGATCGGAGGTGATCCGGATGGTGCGTACACCCAGACCGTGTCGAGCAGAGGTCGTTTCGCACCGCAGTGGGTCGAGGGCTCGTACGAGGAGTGGTCGGAGGTGTGGGATGGCTGAATCGAGCACGGCTGGCAAGCAGGAAGGATTCATCACGCCGACCTTCGCTGTGTCGCTCCTGTTGGTGGTGACGCTGATCTTCTCGGCCGCTCATCTCCACGAAGCGGGAGGTCGGGCGGCTGAGATCCAGGAGATCGCCGATGCCGCCGCCATCTCGGGCGCTAACGTGGTCGCGAGCTACCGCACCGTCATCCTGATCGTGGATTCCGTCGTATTGAGCATGGGTCTCATGGGGGTGACCGCGCTGGCGCTCTCGATCGTACTGGCCTGCATCCCTGCTACTCATGCGCTCTCGGTCGAGGTCGCGAACATCGGCAGGAGCATCCTCGATGCACGGAAGACGCTCGCAGAGGCTGTGACGCCTGCGCTACAGAAGCTCGAGGCATCACTCCCGCTCCTCGTAGCCGCTCGCTCTTCAGCCGTGATCGCCGCCAACTCGGATGAGCATTCCCGCTACGTGGGCACCGCGCTCGCTGTCCCGTTCACATCAGCCACGACGATCGAACCACCTGCAGATGTCGACCAGGAAGCAGACGAATCCCAAGCAGCACGTGATGACGTCCAGGAGCGGACTACTGAGATGGAACAGCTTCAGGAGCAGATGGATGAAGCGCGCGAGAAGGGATGGCTCGCTGATTGTGGTTCGGAGCCGTATTCCATGTACCGGAGAGCGGACACGTTAGCCGGGTTGGGCCCGAGCTCCAATCCGTACTTCGAGAGTTCGGATACCTGGGATTTCCCTCATGGGCTCACACGCGCCCGAGCCTACTATCGAGCGCGTGTCTCACAGGAAGCCCCTCAAGCAGCAGGGGATGAGGAACTCGCTCGGTCGGTGGCTCGGAAAGCGTTCTATGACTACGCGTCGGAGCAACTCGTCGATGCGACCGTCATGGACGTGGACGGTAACGGAGTCTGCACGGTACCGTACCTCCCCAAGAACACCGATGAGATCGCAGCCACACATCTCTACACCGATCCGGACTACCCCGTGACGCTGCTCGACGGTGCTCCTACATTGCATGCCTCCGCGTCCTGCTCGTCAGCCACCAGTGATGTCATCGCTCATGGTTCCGTTGCCGATGTTGATGCAGGCACGTATCACGAGTGTCCTACCTGCGGTTTCACCGTGAAGACACTCGGCTTCACTCCGCAGGCATCGACCAACATAGAGAACGGATTCGAGTATCACCTGCGGGCGTTCACCGACGCAGCGTACGAGTACGCAGCGGCGCGCGATGCCTACGACATCCTCGAAGAGGAAGCGCAGCAAGCGGCGGAAGCAGGAGTCGATGCGTTCGATCGTGCGCTTGAGATCCTCTCCGTTCCGCGGGTCGGTCTCGCACCCCCTGGAAGAGCGGGCTGTGTGGCCATCGTCACCGTCGCGGAACGCTCATCCTCACAGCGTGTGGACACCACCTTCGTGAGCGGTGTGCCCATGAGTAGGGGAGTGGCTGTCTCCGGAGCGGCATTGGCCACCACGGATGGGAGCGAGGATTCGACCATCATCGCCGACTTCGTCACGCGCGCTGGTGATGAGTACGCGAAAGGGTCGATCGGCTCCGGAGTCGCCGACACCCTGATGGAAGCGTGGAGTGCGCTCCTCACCGGTTACGGAGACGGTATCGAAAGTACCGCGTCCGCCTTGGACACGGTCCTGCGGTTCGGTGGAGATGAGAACGAGCTCTCCCGCTGGGTCGCGGATGCCATGGATGAAACGCTCCGAGCAGCCGGGTTCGCACCGGTCGACCTGAGAGTGGTGAAGCCGGTACTGGTGAACACGGCGGATATCTACGACGAGGCGGGGATCGATCGACTCGTAATGATGAAGAAGGTCATCGCGCAACTCCCGTCGACCACCGAAGAATTGGATGCGGCCACACTTGTCAGCTCCATCTCGGGCATCACCACGACGCTCGGCGGAAGCACTGTTATCGAGCTGGGTGAATTCACGCTGCCCGGAACGGATATCTCAATCCCGCTCTCCGTCGATCTCGCAGAACTGGAGGAGGCAGCATGATGAAGCTCGCGAACAGCAGTGGTCAGAGCACCGTGGAGTTCGCTGTCGTCATCCCAGTCGTGATAGTGATCGCGCTCATCTCCTACCATGCGCTCTCGTTCCTCGTCGTCTGCTCGGAGTTCGATCGCGTAGCTCGCTCGGCCGCAGTGGTCCAGACGGCTGGAGGCGGTAGTGCTACGGATGAGAGGATCCTCGCGGACCTCGAAGCAGCATTCGAGGACGACCGGCTCACTTTCACCGTTACCAGTGAGGAACACGACGAGGCGACCGATGCGATCTTCTCGCTCGCACGAGGGTCACGTGTCGTGACCTGCCGCGTGGAGATGAGGCTCGAACCGTGGTTCGGTTCGTTCGCAGGAGTCGCCACGGGAATCCCGCGAAGCGTCTCGCACGAGACATCGATCGTCGTCGATCCGTACCGGAGTGCGGTGATCGTATGACGCGCCGATCGGTTCCCATAGCCGTCAGGTACGGTGAGCACCTGCTCTCCTGCCACACCCTGAACCGTCCGGTGGAACGTATGCTCGGCCTCATCGCTCGTAGATGGCGTGAGCTCGGTGTGAGGGAGGGTGTCATCCTGCCGTGCTGTTCATCCATCCACACCTTCGGGATGTCCGGACCGATAGACGTCTGCTTCGTGGACACTACAAGCGGTATCGTGCTCTCATCCAAACGTGAAGTTGCGCCGAATCGCCTCATCACGGTCAAAGGTGCGGACACGGTGATCGAGCGTTATTCCAGCATCACCAGTTGGCCCATGGCCGGCTCCTCCATAGGATTCGAAAGCCCATGAACCGCCCTACACCACGCATCTGTCCGCGGTGCGGCGGCGGTGCGTTCCCGGATATCCTCATGTGCTACTCGTGCGGTTACGACGCGACTCCTGCACGTCCCTCCATGGTCTGGAGACTCTTCCTCAAGGAAGGACGACACGCCGTTCGCACGTTCCTCATTCCGCGCAAGGGCCTTATCATCGGCGGTGGGCTCTGGTGTGATGTCACGTTGACCACACTCGACCCCGATGACGCGAGCATCCGTGTGTACCCGGATGGCGACCGCGTGATCCTGGAACGCTATCAACCGGCGAGCAACTTCTCGGGCGACTCCACGCTGGATGAGAGCATAAGTTGCATGCGTCCTCTCGGTCGTGGTGAGAAGATCCAGCTCGGATCGATTCGCATCTGGGCGCATATGACCACCACTCCTTGATCGGCTATCAACCATTCATTCATTGAAAAGAGTTAGAAGATTCCGGATCTCTACATCCTTGGCCTCGTGATGACCGATGTGGTCAACCGACCGATCTGTGTGGCGAAGATTGACCGACCGGGCGCGAATGTATACCATGTGTAAGCCTTGCGAGTTCGCATGGCCAGATAGCTCAGTTGGTAGAGCAGGGGACTGAAAATTCCCGTGTCGGCGGTTCGAGTCCGTCTCTGGCCACCACTCACATCCGAGGAAGCCCGGAGCACACGCTTCGGGCTTCTTGTTTCTCACGGATCTCTCGTATTCCAGAACGGAATACCACCACTACCAAGTCAAATAGCATCCTCGCGCCAAGCCTTTAACATCGGAATCAGAGAAGACACGTCACATGAGGACGTGAAGTCGAAGAACCGACGAGAGGTGACCATGAAGCGCATAATCATCGGAATTCGGGCGCGACGGGTGTGATCCTCGGTTACAGGTTTCTGCAGGTCCTGAAGACCAAGGAAGATATCGAGACGCATCTCGTGATCTCCAAGGGCGCCATCAAGACGTGGGAGCTCGAGGTCGATTTCCCGCTGGAGAAGCTCTACGAGCTCGCCGACCATCACCACGACGTGGGTAACCTCGCCGCCAGCATATCGAGCGGCTCGTTCAAGACCGACGGCATGATCATCGCACCGTGCTCCTCGGTAGTGTCATCGCCGTCATGGGGGTGGCCATCCCGGCCATCCTGATCTTCACAGCACCCATGGGGCTCAATCCCATCGTACCGACCATGCTGGTGTACATGGCCATAGCGGCACACTACCTACTGCCGTTCCAGCACTTGAACATCCTGGTCGGCGCTAGTGAGGACACCGGCGGTTACACGCAGAAGGAGACTCTGCGTCTCGGTATCCCGCTTACTGTCGTCATGTTCATCGTGAACTTGGGAGTTTGTATTCCTTGGTGGAAGATCATCGGTCTTCTCTGATCGATCTACCTACTGTGGGATAACAGAAGGCCTGGTACGATGCTTCGTACCAGGCCTTCGACGTATCGTGACTCATAGAGGGCGGTGATGTGAGCCCTAGGCGTACTTCGCCATCAGCTCCTGGTGTTTCTCGTTGTAGCTCTGGGTCAGCTCTTCCATCTCCTCGCCAGTGAAGTTCTGACGCACCAGCTCATCGAAGTGGTCCTCCTCATCCTGCATGTTGAGGGACACGAGGCGGCTCAGGACGTGGAACTTCGCCTTCCAGGTGTCGTTGCCTACGGAGGTACGACGCAGGAGGCTCAGTTGATAGCGCGTGAGATGCGACTCCTCCTTGACCAGCTCAGCGAGCTCACGGGTCCCGGTCTTCTCGACCAGACGAGGGTAGAGCACGTGCTCCTCGGTCTCGTTGTGGACGAGGAGTTTCGTGTAGAGATCATCGAACAGATCAGGGCGCTCCATGAGGGAAGCTGTCTTGATGCGCTCGGCGATCTCACGGATATCCCGATGCTCCTTCTTGATGACATCCAATACATCCATGGTAGGCACCTTTCACGCCCAGTGGGTCCCCGAGCCCGATGATAGATTCAATTGCGCTTACAGCCTGTATGCTGTGGGAATCAGTATAGCGTGTGACTGGTAGAACCTAGGTAGCATCTATTGATAAAACACTTCTCAAACGTGAAATTCATATCAGGGAATCTGCCCGAGAACCGTACCAACTCATGCTTGCTATCATGTCCGAAGTCACATCCATCGGACGGGACCAGATGACCACCACACCACACGACATATCGGGTTCACTCACACTCATCGGAACCCCGATCGGAAACCTGGGCGACCTCACACCTCGCGCTGCCCAGGCACTTGCTGATGCAGACACGATCCTCGCCGAGGACACCCGCGTATCCGTTAAGCTTCTGAATCACATCGGCGTATCCACGCAGCTCGAGCGCTGTGACGAACATACCATCCGCCAGCGTACACCGCAGCTCGTAGAACGTATTCGAGCGGGCGAGAAGGTCGCGTTCGTCACGGATGCAGGTATGCCGGGAATCTCCGATCCGGGTCAGGTGCTCGTGGATGCCATCCTCGATGCGGGACTGTCGGTCACGGTGGCTCCCGGCCCCTCCGCGGTGCCGACCGCCATCGCGCTATCCGGCCTCGATGCTGAGACTTACTACTTCGCAGGTTTCCCGCCTCGGAAGCCTTCAGCTTTCACAGTGGCCATGGAACCTCTCGCGCGGATCCCAGGAGCGCTCGTGTTCTTCGAGTCACCCCATCGGGTGCAAGCGACGCTCGGACTTCTCGCTCAAGAATTCCCACTCCGTAGAGGAGCGGTCGTACGTGAGCTCACCAAGCTCCACGAGGAGGTCGTGAGGGGCTTATTGCCGGAACTCGCTGAACGTATGGATCGGCGCGATGCCGTTAAGGGCGAGATCGTCATCGTGGTCGAGGCGCCGTCCGCCGAGGAGCTCGCGCAACTCTCGCGGGATGCGCAGACCGTGGACCTCACTGAATTCATCGAGCTGCGTCAGTCGCAAGGGGCGTCGAAGTCATCCATCGCCAAGGAGGCGGCGGCGCGGTTCGGGATTCCACGCAAGGAGATCTACGAGTCACTCGTGCAAGATGAGGAGTGACTGGCGAGTCTGATACGAGTCCTATGACGTGCGGTACAATCGAGTGCGCACACCCACGATCAAGAATCGAGATGAGCATGACCGAGCACGCTTCGGAGCACCAGTCGTTCTACCTCACCACGCCTATCTACTACGTGAACGCGCAACCCCATCTGGGAACTGCGTACACCACGTTACTCGCTGACGTCCAAGCCCGGTTCCGTCGGGCGCAGGAATGTGACGTGCATTTCCTTACCGGTCTGGATGAGCATGGTCAGAAGGTGGCCAACACGGCTGCTGAGCATGACATGTCACCGCAGGAATGGTGCGATCACATGACGCCCGCGTTCACGGATCTCTGGAGTGCGCTTGAGATCTCGAACGATGACTTCATCCGCACCACGGAGCAGCGCCACAAGGACGGTGTCCAAGCGTTCTGGCGCGTGCTTGAGAAGTCCGGTTACATCTACAAGGACACCTACGATGGCTGGTACTGCATCCCCGATGAGACGTACTTCACGGAGACGCAAGTTCGTCACTACAACGAGGAGGCCGGTGATCCTGAAGGCCATGCGTGCCCCGACTGCGGGCGCGCCCTCGAGCGCATAAAGGAGGAGAGCTGGTTCTTCAAGCTCTCGGCCTTCGAGCAACCGCTGCTCGATCTTTACGAGGAGAATCCCACCTTCGTACAGCCGGAGATCAGGCGCAACGAGGTGCTCTCGTTCGTGCGAGGCGGCCTCAAGGACCTCTCCATATCACGCACCACGTTCGATTGGGGCATCCCGTTCCCCTTCGACGAGGAGCACATCACTTACGTGTGGGTGGATGCACTGCTCAACTACGCCACGGCCGTGGGTTACGGTGACTCTGCCAAGGAAGGTGAGTTCGCGCATCGGTGGCCGGCTCAGCTCCACGTCATAGGCAAGGACATCATCCGGTTCCACTGCGTGATCTGGCCCGCGATCCTCATGGCGGCCGGTCTGCCCATCCCCGAGCAGGTCTTCGTGCACGGCTTCCTGCTCACCAAGGGCGAGAAGATGTCAAAGTCCCGCGGGAACGCCATCTCACCTTATGAGCTGCTGAATGTCTTCGGTGTGGACGCGTACCGCTACTACTTCATGACGGACGTGCAGCACGGGGCCGACAGCTCCATCTCCATCGAGCGCATGGTGCAGGTCTACAACGCCGACCTGGCCAACTCGTGGGGCAACCTCGTGTCGCGCTCGCTCAACATGTGCAGCAAGTACTGTGATGGCGTGACCCCCACGCTGCCCGACAGCATGAAGCAGGAGACCTCTCCGCTCTCCGAGTACGCCGCGTGTCTCTACGGTCGCTACGAGACGGCCATGGAGAACCTGGACTACCAAGGTGCTGCTCGCGCCGTGCAGGAGCTGGTCTCGCGCGCCAATCTCTACATCGAGGAACGCATGCCGTGGGCTCTGGCCAAGGATCCCGAGAAGAAGGACGAGCTCGAAGCCGTCATCTACCATCTGCTCGAAGCGATCCGGATCGTCGCGTACCTTCTCGCCCCGTTCACACCGGACACGTCAGCGGAGGTGCTGCGCCGCATGTCACAAGCGCCGCGTCAGACCACGCCGCTCTCCGAGGTGTGCACGTGGGGTAGGCTGCAGCCGGGTAAGGCGGTCGAGAAGGGCGAGGCGCTCTTCCCCCGCTTGGACCTCGACGACATAGAGCTCTGAGGGGCATGCATATCTTCGCCGACAGCAAGCGACGTCCCATAGACACGCCTGCTACGGCTTCGCGCATAGCCGACTCGCATCTGCATCTCACCATGGTGAACGACCCCGTCTTCGCGCTGGCCCGCGCTCCGTTCGCAGGCGTGGACTTCGTAGTGACGGTACTCGACCCCACGGAGTTGCCCGGATCCACCCCGGACGTCTTCTTCCGCTGGCTCGATGCCGTACAGGCGGAAGCTCGCGAGGTCACGGCCGCGCTCACCGAGCACGGTTGGCAGACGGCGGCAGGGGAGAGCGGCGTCGTGCCCGATCCCGTGACCGTACGCATGACGGCCGGGTGCCACCCGCACAACGCATCTAAGCTGGATGACGGGGTGCGCGGTGTGCTGCACGACCTTCTCGCCCACCCGATGGTGACGGTGATCGGGGAGATCGGGCTCGACTTCTATTACGACTTCTCGCCCCGTGACGTGCAGCGCTCCGTGTTCGAGGAGCAATTGATTATGGCGCATGAGCTTCGGATGCCGGCAACACTGCACATACGTGATGCCCATGACGAGGCGATCAGTATCTTGCGCTCGGTGGGTGTACCGCCACGCGGATGCGTGCTTCATTGCTTCGGGGAAGACGAAACTACCCTCGCTCCGTTCCTGGAGCTGGGGTGCCATGTTTCCTACGCCGGCCCGGTTACGTTCCGAAAGTCGGAGGGGCTTCGCCAGACTCTCGTGTCCACGCCGATCGACCGCATCCTGACCGAGACCGACGCCCCGTTCATGTCACCCGAGCCGCTGAGGGGGATGGAGTCTGAGCCGGCGTTCACACTGTTCACCGCGCGACGGATCGCTGAGGTCAGGGCCGAGGCGCTGGGTGAGCCGATCGAACGGACGCTCGCCGCACTCCACGAGAACGCCCGTCGGATCTACGGAGGGAGCCATCATGAGTGAGCGGAACCCGCGCATAGGGATCCTGCAAGCGTCGCCCCGCAAGGTAAATTCGGAAGCGGTGGCACGACTGGTCGCCGAGCGCATCCCCGCAACGCTCCCGGACGCCTCCGTCGAGACGTTCACGCTGCGCCACGTGCAGATCGACCCGTGCATCGCATGCGACATCTGCCAGGAGACGGGCGACTGCTTCATGACGGACGGGATGGACCCGTTCGTGGACTTCCTCATGCGCTCCGACGCGCTCGTCGTGGTCACACCCATCTACTTCGCAGGCCCACCGGCTCAACTCAAGGCGGCCTTCGATCGTCTCCAGTTCCTCTGGGCGAGAAGGTACGTCCTGGATTCGCACCCCCGCGGTCCGCGCAAGCCGCTCCTCCTGATCATGGTGGGGACCGGTCAGGATCCTTTCGGCTGCCAGCCGGTCGTGACCATCACGCATTCCGCGCTCCGCATGGCCGACTTCGAGCTCTCGGACCACCTCCCGCTCATCGGATACGGCGAGGGTTCCTCCGAGGATGACGATGCCTTCCACAAGCAGGTCCGCAACCACGTGGACCGCATGCTGGCATCTCTCGAGGTTGATGAGGAGGACGATCCCGACGGCCTCAGGGAGTCCGAGCGCGATCAGGAGCCCGACCAGGAACCCGACCAGGAGCCCGATCCCACCGAGCGTACCGATGGCTGACAAGCACTCCTTTCTCGCGAGCCCGAGCGCCACACATGCGGTCCTCCACCGCCATGGGCATGAAGCGCGGTATTCCATGGGGCAGAACTTCCTGGTGGATGACCATGTGATCGGCCGCATCCTGGCACTGGCCCACCTCGCACCCGATGACGTCGTGCTCGAAGTGGGTCCCGGTATCGGGACGTTGACGGTCGCGTTGCTCGACACGGCGCGCCACGTCGTGGCTATCGAACACGATGCGGCGCTCCTCCCGATCCTCGCCGATACGACGTCCGAGTGGGCTCCGTCCTTCTCGCTCGTACATGCGGACGCGCTCAAGGTGGACGAGGAGGTCATCCGCGACGCGCTTCCCGAGGGCGTGCCGCTTCCCACCAGATTCGTGGCCAACCTGCCGTACAACGTGGCGGCCACCGTGATCCTGTCCTTCTTCCAGGAGTTCCCTTGGATCGAGGAGGCAACCGTCATGGTCCAGTCCGAGGTGGCCGATCGCATCTGCGCAGCCCCTGACAACAAGACGTACGGCGCCTACACGGTGAAGCTCTCGCTCTACGCGGAGGTCGCGGGGCGGTTCCATGTGGGACCGGGGTCGTTCTTCCCGGCACCGCGCGTGGACTCCTCGGTCGTGAAGCTGGTCCGCAGGACCGATGGTGAGGATCCTGGCGTGAGCCTCGGCTGGGTGGCCACCGTGGTGGATGCGGCCTTCTCGCAACGGCGCAAGACCATCCGCAACGCCATGAAGGGGTCGGGATTCGAAGCGGAAGCGCTCGATGCGGCGTTCGCTGCGGCCGGCATCGATCCCCGCGTGCGGGCGGAAGTCCTCTCACGTGGGGATTTCATCCGCCTCGCGGCCGCCTCACGTCCTTAGCTCATCAGGCTCACGGCGGTTCCCTTATCTGGTATAATGGCCACGCAGCTATTGTGCTTACAGGTAGGTGAAGAACCTGCCGAGAGGAGAAGTGCATGGAAAACGTGGAGCCGGAGAATCGCGTCAGTACCATCCAGGAGAAGCTGTCCTCGATGACGGGTGTACGTCTGAAGGTCAAGGCGAACATGGGACGCGGTAGGATCATGGAGCGTGAGGGAACCCTGATGCAAGCGCATCCTTCGCTCTTCGTGATGGAAGTGGACGAGAAGCGCGGACGCAAGGCACGCCAGAGCCACCAGTACGTGGATATCCTCACGGGAACGGTGGAGCTCTCGGATCCGGAGACCGGAGAAGCGGTCTTCGATCTCTCGCAGAACTAGAGGAAGCAACGGACGTATGTGAGTCCGGATGATATGGAAACCGGGTTCCCGTGAGGGCGCCCGGTTTCTTTGCGTTACGGTGTATCGTACATACTCATCAGTACGGAGAACGGCCTCTTTTCCCGGAGGGAGATACGGATGCTGAAACCCATCGTCGTCCATGCGCCTGCCAAGGTGAACCTCTACTTGGGCATCAATCCTGAGATCGTGGACGGACGTCACACGCTGGACACCATCTACCACCCGCTCTGCTTCGGTGACACCGTCACCATAGAGCAGGCCAAGGAGTTCGAGTTCGAGATGAAGCCGGACTACGGCGTCTCGAACGACAACAACCTCGCGTACGTCGCTGCCATCGCTATGCAGCGCTACTTCGAGCGTCAGATGCGTGTCAGGATTACGGTCGAGAAGCGCATCCCTGAGCAAGCAGGTCTCGGTGGTGGTTCCTCTGATGCTGCGGCGGTCATAGCCGGCCTCTGCCAGTACTGGGGCTTCAACAAGCTCGATCCGCTCGTCCAGTACATTGCTTCCATCCTGGGTTCGGACACTGTCGGCTTCTTGTATGACGGCCCCACCCACATGACCAGTTTCGGCGAGAAGCACGTGGAGACGTTCGAGCCTCTGGACCTCCCGCTCGTGCTGGTCAAGCCGAACAAGGGTGTCTCGACGGCCGAGGCGTACCGGGTCTTCGACTCCCTCCCCAGCCCGAGTCCGCGCATGCCGCTCGACCTGCTGGTGGCAGGCCTGCGTCAGAACGACGCCGAGTTGGCCGTCTCCCACTTCGCCAACAACCTCGAGGATGCGTCCATCACCCTCGTCCCTGAGATCGCTGACATCATAGCCTGGCTGCACGGACAGTCCGGCACGCACATGCCGCGCATGGCGGGAAGCGGTTCGTGCTGCTTCGCCGTGTGCGATTCCGACAAGGAAGCCCAGCAGATCGCCGAGGCCGCCCGCGGCCGTGGCTGGTGGGCTGAGGCCACGTGCTTCTCGGACAAGGGTGCACACGTCATAGACGACACCGAGTCGTAATACCGACCCACGGAGGTAACCATGCGCATGTGCGCACTCATCCTCGCCGCCGGTGAGGGTACGCGGATGAAGTCCAAGCACCCCAAGGTCACGCACGCGATCATGGGCAAGCCGCTCGTCATGTGGGCCGTGGATGCAGCTCGTGAGGCTGACGCCGATGACGTCGTCGTGGTCGTGGGCAACGGCGCCGACGAGGTCCGCTCGCTCCTCCCCGAAGGCACCATCACCGTGGAGCAGAAGGAGCGCCTCGGAACCGGCCACGCCGTGAAGGAAGCGCTCCCCACCGTACGCGATCTCACCACGTCAGGAGCATCGCTCGTCGTCCTGTCAGGCGATTCACCGCTCCTGCGCCCCGAGACCATCCAGGCCCTCGTCGAGATGCGCGAGGAGACCGGCGCTGCCATGAGCGTGCTGACCATGCACCTGGATGACCCGACTGGCTATGGCCGGATAATCCGTGAAGAGGGCGAGAAGGGCGCGCCCGTCATGGCCATCGTGGAGGAGAAGGACTGCACCGACGAGCAGCGCGCCATCACGGAGTGCAACTCGGGCGTGTACTGCTTCGACATAGACGTACTGACATCGCGTATCGGCGGTCTTTCCACCGCTAACGCGCAAGGCGAGTACTACCTGACCGACATGCTGGGCATCCTGCGCGGCGTGGGGTACGACGTCACCGCGTACTCGGTGGACGATCCGGGCGAGACGCTCGGGGTGAACTCACGCGTGCAGCTCGCCGAAGCCACCGCCATCCTGCGTGATCGCATCGTGGAGCAGCACATGGTGGCAGGCGTCACCGTGGTCGACCCTCGGAACACGTGGATCGGTCCGGACGTCACGATCGGCCGCGATACCATCATCCTCCCGGGTTGCTCGCTCATGGGCTCCACCACCATCGGAGAGGACTGCCTCATCGGTCCTGACACCCGCCTCACCGACTGCACGGTAGGGGAGCGCTGTGTCCTGGATGACACCGTCGCTCTGGAATCCGTGCTCGATGACGAGGTCACCTGCGGCCCGCGCGCGTACCTGCGTCCGGGCACGCATATGATGGAGCGGAGCAAGGCGGGCACCCACGTGGAGATCAAGAAGTCCACGATCGGTGTGGACAGCAAGGTTCCGCACCTGAGCTACATCGGGGACGCCACGGTCGGGGATCATGCGAACATCGGCGCTGGAACCATCACCTGCAACTACGATGGCTACGAGAAGCACAGGACGGTCATCGGTAACGGCGTCTTCGTGGGTTCGGACACCATGCTCGTAGCACCCGTGACCTTGGAGGATCGAGCCATCACCGGAGCGGGAAGCGTCATCACGCATGACGTACCTGCTGGTACATTAGCTGTTGAGCGGTCGGAACAACGTCTCGTGGAGGGGTATGCTGAGCGCCTTCGCGAGCGTCATGAGAGGGAGGAAGCGTAGATGGACTGCGTGCAGAAGGAGCTCAAGATCTTCAGCGGTACTGCGAACGTGGCACTCGCCGAGGAGATCGCAGGAGTACTCGGCACCGAACTCGGGAACCTGCAACTGACCCAATTCGCCAACGGGGAGATCTACGCGCGCTATCTGGATTCGGTCAGAGGTGCGGACGTCTTCCTCATCCAATCCGTGGCGGGTGATGTGAACGACGCCCTCATGGAGCTCCTCATCATGGCGGATGCCGCCATGCGTGCATCTGCACGCTCGGTCACAGCTGTGATCACGCACTACGGGTATTCTCGCCAGGATAAGAAGTCAGCATCCCGTGAACCCATCACGGCGAAGCTTGTGGCCAACCTGCTCACTGCTGCAGGTGTGGACCGTATCATCACCATGGACCTGCACCAAGGTCAGATCCAAGGATTCTTCGATGTACCGGTGAATCACCTCACGGCGCTGCCGTTGTTCGCTGACTACTTCGATAAGAAGGGCTTCGATCCCGATGAGCTCGTGGTCGTCTCGCCTGACGTGGGTCGCGCCAAAGCAGCCAAGAAGCTCTCCGATCTGCTGGGATGCTCGATCGCCATCATGCACAAGGGACGTCCGCAGCATAACGTTGCTGAAGTCACGTCCGTCATCGGTGAAGTGGAGGGCAAGATCTGCATCATCAACGATGACATGATCGATACCGCGGGATCCATCGTTGCCGGCATGCGTGCACTCAAGCAGAAGGGAGCGGAGGAGATCTACGTCTGCGCGACGCACGGTATCTTCTCCGGCCCCGCGTACGAGCGTATCGCGGAAGCGCCATGCGAGGAGGTCGTGGTCTGCAACACGATCGCGATCCCCGAAGAGCATCTGGATGGTAAGCTGCGCACCATCTCCGTGGCCAACATCTTCGCACGCGCCATCAACAACGTGTATTCGGAGCAGTCTGTATCCGAGCTCTTCGATCCGGACTTCGCGCTCTGATATGACAGTGCGCGCTCAACCGCTCAGGATAGAGCTCGTCGTGGGTCTGGGTAATCCCGGGCCCGAGTACGAAGCCACCCGCCACAACGCCGGTTTCCGCGTGGTGGATGCGCTCGCTGACGAGGCAGGTGCTTCGTATTGGAAGAGTGAGGCTGGTGCTGCTGTGACCACCATCCAGTTGGATGGAAGACCGGTCCTTCTCAGCAAGCCTCTGAGTTTCATGAACACATCGGGCGGACCGGTATCCAAGCTCCTCAAGCTGCATGGGATCGATGAGCGTGCCATGTTGGTCATCCATGATGAGCTGGATCTGCCGGAAGGCGAGGTCAAGGTCAAGTTCGGTGGCGGACATGCGGGCCATAACGGTCTGAGATCCATCTTCGAGAAGACCGGATCACGTGATTTCACGCGGGTTCGCGTGGGGATCGAGCGGCCACCGGGCCGGATGCCCGTGGCCGATTACGTGCTGTCCGTACCGCGGGGCGAGTCACTCGAGGCGTTCGATCATGCGCTCGTGGTCGCGCGGGATGCTGTGCGGGATGCTCTCGAGCATGGCGTGCCGTACGCGATGAAGGCATGCAACACGCGCGAATGAGTCATGGATGTAACGTATAGTCATGGGCATGTCCGTTATCGGTTAGAATATCCGCGATCCTCTTACCAGTAGTTTCCCCGAGAGAATGTAGGTAGCCGTGTTTCCGATCCTGGCGAATGAGCAGCTCTCCGAGAAGGTCTTCAAGATCCGTGTCCAAGCTCCCAAGGTGGCCAAGAAGTGCCAGCCGGGGCAGTTCTTCATGGTGCGTGCGGACGAGAGCAGCGAGCGCGTACCGTTCACGTTCTCGGACTGGGATCGTGAGGAGGGCTGGTTCGAGTTCATCTTCATGGTCGTGGGCAAGACCTCGCGGAAGCTCTCGCTCTACAAGGCGGGTGAATCGTTCAAGGACATCTCCGGCCCGCTGGGCAATCCGTCCGAACTCACGCCCGAGCGCTGGGTCGTCCTGGGTGGTGGTGTGGGCCTCGCAGTCGCATATCCGCTGGCTCGTGAGCTCTGCAAGGCGGGTGCTGAGGTAAGCGTCATCATGGGTGCTCGCACCAAGGACCTCCTCATCCTCGAGGATGAGATCCGCGCTCTTCCGCTCAAGAACCTCTTCATCACCACGGACGACGGTTCAGCGGGCGAGCAGGGCGTGGTCACCGTACCTCTGGCTCGACTCGCGGAAGCGGGCGAGGTCGATCGCGGTATGGCCATCGGCCCCGTTCCCATGATGAAGTTCTCGGTCCTGACGGCCAAGCAGTACGACCTCCCCATGCACGTCTCGCTCAACCCCATCATGGTGGACGGAACCGGCATGTGCGGATCGTGCCGTTGTGAAGTGGATGGCAAGACCAGGTTCGCGTGCATCGACGGCCCCGACTTCGATGGTTACGAGGTCAACTGGGATGAGATGTCACAGCGGCAGCGTACGTACAGCGCTGAGGAGCAGGAAAGCGCCCAGCTGTTCGAGGAGGGGCTCTGATGGCAGAAGAGACCAAGACACGTTTCATCCCTCAGTGGAAGAACCCCCGCACGGAGCCCAACGAAGCCGACCCTCAGGAGCGCGTGAAGTCGTTCACGGAGGTGGACCTCGGGTTCTCGGTCCAGGACGCGATCGCTGAGGCCAACCGCTGCCTCGATTGCGCGAAGCCGCTCTGCGTACCGGGGTGCCCCGTGCAGATCGACATCCCCACGTTCATCCGCCAGATCCGCGAAGAGGACTTCGAGGGTGCTCTAGCCACCATCAAGCAGACCAACATGTTCCCTTCTGTCTGCGGTCGCGTCTGCCCGCAGGAAGTGCAGTGCGAGGGTGCTTGCATCCTGAACAAGCGCTCCACCCCGATCGCCATCGGGCAGCTCGAGCGTTTCTTGGGTGACATGGCCCCTGAGATCGGCGAGGCTCCGGTCTGTGCTATGCCCATCGGCAAGAAGGTGGCCGTCATCGGCGCCGGTCCGTCCGGACTCGCATGCGCCGGCGAGCTCTCACGTCGCGGCTACTCGGTGGTCGTGTACGAGGCACTCCACCAAGGTGGCGGCGTGCTCTCCTACGGCATCCCCGAGTTCCGTCTCCCCACGGACATCGTGGCTCGTGAGCTCGATGACCTCTGCGACATAGACGTCACGATCGAGCTCGACTCGGTGGGTGGACGTCTCTTCACCGCTGAGGAACTGCTCGAGGAGGAAGGCTTCTCCGCCGTGTACATCGCCGTGGGTGCCGGTCTTCCCATCTTCATGGGGATCCCGGGAGAGAACGCCAACGGTGTCTTCTCGGCCAACGAGTTCCTCACGCGCGTCAACCTCATGCACGCGAACGAGTTCCCTGCGTACGACACACCGGTCATCCGCGGCAAGAAGTTCGTGGTCGTGGGCGGTGGTAACGTGGCCATGGACGCCGCACGTACGGCTCTGCGTATGGGCGCTGATTCCGTCAAGCTCATGTACCGCAGGACGGTGGATGAGATGCCGGCTCGCCGCGCCGAGGTGCACCACGCTCAGGAAGAGGGGATCGAGTTCTTCACCCTCACCGCTCCGATCGAGGTCCTCACGGACGAGTACGGATTCGTGAACGGCATCACCTACGAGCGTATGGAACTGGGTGAGCCTGATGAGAGTGGCCGTCGCCGTCCTGTGCGCATCGAGGATTCGGCTGAGTCCATGGAATGCGACGTGGTGATCGTTGCTATCGGTACACGCTCCAATCCGCAAGTCCCGCTCATGTCTCCCGACCTGGAGACGACCGACCGCGGTTATATCATGACGAACGATCGTGGCCGCACGAGCGTCGAGGGTGTCTGGGCGGGCGGCGACATCGTCACCGGAGCTGCGACCGTCATCCTGGCCATGGGTGCCGGGCGCCAAGCAGCCGCCGACATAGATGAATGGATCCAGGAGAACGATAAGTAGGAGAGAGGTACGCGCATGGCCGCTGGTACGAGGTACTGGGACAAGGTAGCGCGCTTCTACGACCTCATCATGAGTGAACGCCGGGCCGGATACGATCGTATCGCGGCCCGCTTCGCTTCTTGGGTGGGTCCGGAGCACACGGTGCTCGAGCTGGGTGCTGGTCCTGGCAGTCTGACTCGCCATCTCGCTCCGAGTACGGGGCCGTACACCATGACGGACGCGTCAGCTGAGATGGTGGAGCGTGCGCGATCCAAGGTGAGTCATCTCGCCAACGTGACGGTCGGTCAGGAAGATGCGCAAGCGCTGAGCTTCCCTGATGGATCATTCGACCGCGTGGTCATGGCCAACATGCTGCATATCGTACCCGACCCTCGAGCAGTGCTCTTGGAGGCATCCCGCGTGGTGGCCGATGACGGCTGCATCCTCATAGCTAACTTCGTCTTGGAGGATCCCGACCGTCCGGGCATCGGAATCAAACTGCTCGAGCTCACCGGCTACGAACTCCACGCAGGATGGACCCCCGACCGCTTCGAGGAGTTCCTCCGCGGCACGGGTCTCATCATCGAGGAATCCGATCATATAGACGCGATGTTCCGCACGCAGATCGTACGGGCGCGTCCTTCTCGCTAGACACCGGCTACGCGGAGTCCGATCAGGACGGCGGCGAAGAGCACGAACACACCGACGGCCACGAGGTCGTTCCTGCCGATGGCCAGCTCGTGGTAGTGCGTGCGGCCTTCTCCGCCCGTGTAGCAGCGGGCTTCCATGGCCACGGCCAGCTCCTCGGCGTGACGGAGCGAACTCGCGAACAGCGGCACCAGGATGGGCACGAAGAGCTGGATGCGGTCGCG
>CAYVBA010000019.1:0-4808 GCA_964448475.1 uncultured Coriobacteriales bacterium | reverse complement strand
GTGATGGAGATCGGCCCGAGCGCGAGCACGGTATCACCCGTGCGCACGAAGAACAGGTTCAGCACGGCGGTGAACACGAGCAGGAAGAACACGGGCTTGATCGATCTCAGCACGACACCGATCGGCACACGTGAGATCAGTATCACGGCGAGAAGGAACGCGGCCACCAGCGCATGAGTGGCGATCGAGTTACCCAGGAACACGAGGATCATGAAGGCGAACGTGAGTCCGATCTTCACGCGGGGGTCGAGCGAGTGGATGGGTGACTCAGTGTTGAAGTATTGGCCTATCGTCACTTTGAACGCCATCGTCTCCACCTCCTCGAGATGCGTAAGTAGCAGCGATCATATCCGCAAGCTCCTCGAGCGTGTACGGGGTGCCCGGCAGTTCGAAGCCGGCTTCGGCGAGTTCGCGGGCGAACCGCGTGGACTCGGGGACACCGAGTCCGATGCGACGGAGCTCCGTGGCTTGCGCGAAGATCTCCTCGCGCGTACCTTCCCTGTAGATACAGCCTTCGTTCATGACGAAGATGCGATCTGCGAGCTCGGCTACGTCCTCCATGGAGTGGGAGACCATGACGATGGTGCGGCCTTGGTCGTGGAGTGTTTCGATAATCCCCTTGAGCTCCTGACGGCCTTGTGGGTCGAGCCCCGCCATAGGTTCATCCATCACAAGGATGCGTGGCTCCATGGCAAGGATGCCGGCGAACGCCACACGGCGTTGTTGGCCACCGGAAAGTTCGAAGGGAGAAGCCTCACGCAGATCGGCGTGATCGAGCCCCATCTGGGTCATAGCCGTGGCGTAGGAAGACTCGATCCTTGCAGCATCGAAGCCGATGTTGCGGGGACCGAAGGAGACGTCATCGAAAACGGTCTCGGCGAAGAGCTGCTGTTCGGGATACTGGCTCACGTAGCCTACCATGCGGCGGACCTTCTTGCGGGCACCTCGCTCGGAGAGGTCGAGGCCGTTCACGATCACACGCCCTGACGTGGGGTGTCGTAAGCCGTTGATGTGCTCGACGAGCGTGGACTTGCCTGACCCCGTGTGGCCGATGATGGCGACGAATTCGTTGTCCTGGATAGTGAAGTCCACATCACAGAGGATAGGCACGGCCGTTCCCGTGCGCTTGCTGCGCCGTGAGCCGTAATCGAAGTGGACGTGCTCGAAGGTTATCGGCATAGCTGGTCGATGACCTCCTCGTCGTGCACCGTGTCATCCACTGGAATCCCTCGCTCGCGCAACGCCGCAGTGAGCCGCATGGAGAACGGGATCTCCAGCCCGAGCTCGCGCAGCTCATCACCGCGCATGAACACCTCTTCGGGAGTGCCATGGAAAGCGATCTGTCCACCTTCGAGTACTACGACTGTGTCAGCGGCCAGTGCTTCGTCCATGAAGTGGGTGATGTGGATGATGGTCATTCCTGCCGCGTTGAGCTCCTGCATCACGCGACGGATACCGCGTCTACCGCGTGGGTCGAGCATGGCACCCGGCTCATCGAAGATGATGGTGTCGGGCTCCATAGCCAGCACGCCGGCGATAGCCACGCGTTGCTTCTGACCACCTGAGAGCTCGGAGGGGTCGGAATTGGCGAACTTCTGGAGTGCGATCATCTCGACCACCCGCTCCACGCGCTCGACGATCTCCTCACGGGGGAGACCCAGGTTCTCGGGGCCGAACGCGATATCGTCACGCACGATGCTCGTGACCATCTGGTTATCTGGATTCTGGAACACCATGCCAGTGTGACGACGGATGGTGATGGTTTCATCAGGATCTGCTGTATCCAGTCCACGCACGGTGACGCTTCCTTCATCGGGGACGAGAAGGGCGTTGATGTGCTTGGCCAGCGTGGATTTACCCGATCCGTTATGGCCGAGGACGACGACGTAGGAGCCGCGGGGAATCGTGAGGTCGATGCCCCGCAGCGTATCCGTCACATCATCATATGAGAACCGGACGTTCTCGAAGCGGATCTCCTCCACCTAGCGTGCACCCTTCTTGTTGGAAGCCAATGAGTCCACCATGCGGTGCACCGGCT
Organism: uncultured Coriobacteriales bacterium; assembly: GCA_964448475.1. GTDB lineage: Bacteria > Actinomycetota > Coriobacteriia > Coriobacteriales > CAYVBA01 > CAYVBA01. Next base: position 2,770 of record CAYVBA010000019.1, on the reverse strand, counting down.
TATAGATCAGCAGGACGATCACGCAGTTGATGGCCACTTTGATGAGATTGAACGGGATGAGGATGGGGAGGACCATCTTCATGACGTCGGCCACCGTACCGCCGAAGTAGAGCGGCGTGGCAATGAAGTTCAGCACGATGGACACGATGATGGAGAGCAGTGCACCCACGACCATACCCACGACGGCACCTCTCTGGGTGTGCACCTTGCGGTAGATGTAGCCCGCGGGGATGACCAGGGCGGCTGCTGCGAAGATGTTCATGACGGCGCCCACCGGGTTGGTGACGAGACGCGGTACCCAGGAGAGCAGTGCGATGAGCGCTCCTGATACGGGGCCGAAGATGAACGATCCCACGAGCGACACGACGCCCGAAGGGTCGTACTTGAGCCACGGGGCTGCAGGCATGAGGGGGATCTCTATGAAACTCAACACCGCACTGATGGCGATGAAGATGGCCAACGTGACCATCTGCTTGGTGGTCCAGACCTTGCGGGGCGCTGCGTTGCGACCAGCAGGTGTGGTGCCGTTCGTTCCTTCTCGCATGGTGCTCACTCCTCGCCGTTGGGTGCGGGCATGAGGATGACCCGCACAGCTGATACGGGCTTCAGGTAAGCACTGTCGTCACAGGAACGGGTACCGGTGCTTATCTGCTTCTTCCATCCGGACTGTGACCGTTGGTCCCGGGATATCACACCGGGTCGGCCGCTTTCGCGGCTCGCGGACTCGTGGCCAGAAGGCCCATCACCGCCAGTGAGGATTTTCACCTCGCCCTGAAACAGTTGGTACTGCGTAGTGCATATCATAAGACTCCCAGAGTGACCGTCAAGAGCGATGTGTTCTACGTGCTATCACGATTTGGAATGACTCTCATGACGATGTCCTGGAAATCGTATATGCAACGAACTGTGCCGCCGAGAGAGTTACACTCGGCTAACTAGATATCCTAGAAGAAAGGTGTGAGATGGGCAAGAAGATCGACTCCAACGCATCGCTCGCGGAGCTGCTCGAGCTCCATCCTGAGATGCGCGACATCCTGGATGACAACGGTTACGAGCTCGAGAACGGAGACGTGGAGCCGGCGGACCGTGTCGAGCGTATCAAGGAATACATCGGCCGTCTGAGCGCAGGGGAGTCCCTCGAGTCCGTGCGCGCCGATTTCGTCCGAGAGTTCGAAGGCGTGGACGCCACCGAGATCGCCGCCGCCGAGCAGCAGCTCATAGAAGCCGGTATGCCCATCGCTGAAGTCACCCAACTCTGCGACGTCCACTCCGCTCTCTTCCACGGCGTGGCTGAGGAGGTGGACGCCACCGAGGTCGGCCACCCCATCCATCTCCTCACGCTCGAGAACGAGGCGCTCGAATCCGCCCTCGCGCGGATCGAGCAGACCCTGGCCGCGGACGGATCGGCCGAGGACCTTCTCGCCCAGCTGAACGCCCTCGGGCCGCTCCGCACCCACTACGCGAAGAAGAACGACCTGATCTTCCCGCTGCTGCTGAAGTACGGCATCAGTGGTCCGTCGGACGTCATGTGGAACGTGCAGGATGAGATCATGGACGAGCTGAACCGCATCAAGAAGGTGCTCCGGGGCGGGGATATCGCGGGCGAGAAGGACGCGCTCTCCACTGTGCTCACACGCGTTCGCGAGATGATATTCAAGGAATCCAATATCCTATTCCCGATGGCGATGGAGCATTTCTCGCTCGAGGAGTGGGTCCGGATCTACCGCGACTTCCCCGAGCATGGCTTCGCGTTCATCGAGGATGCGCCGGTCTGGATGCGCGGTGAGAGCTACGACCTGCCGGAGAGCGAGCACTACGGGACACCGAGCGTTGCCGACGGTGACGTTAAGCTCACCACGGGCAAACTGACGTTGAAGCAGCTCGAAGGTATCTTCCGCACCATCCCCGCTGAGCTCACGTTCGCTGATGAGGACGAGGTCACCCGCTTCGTGAACGAGTGGGAGGATCGCATCTTCAAGCGGCCGTTCATGGCGCTCGGGCGGGAGCTGTACAGCTGCCATCCGCCACGCGTGAAGAAGATGGTGAGCGAGGTCATCAAGATGCTCAAGACGGGGCAGCGTGATGTCTTCAAGGTGTATCAGCCCATCGGTGACAAGCAGATCCTCGTGCAGTACTTCGCCGTGCGTGATGAGGAAGGACAGTACATCGGAGCGCTCGAGGTCGTGCAGGACATGACCCCCTACGTGAAGGGCACCGTGTAGGACGCGCGGTAGCTCGCATCAGGGTCGGAACGACGAAGGCCGCGGAGCGATCCGCGGCCTTCCGTGTACATGCATGCCGTGCGTGAGTCCGGTGACTACCGCCTCTTGAGCTCGTCGCGGATCTCGCGGAGCAGGACCACGTCCTCACCCGGTTCCTCGGGAGCGTCTTCCTCGGGTTCGACTCTGCGCAGCTTGTTGATGGAGCGCACGAGCAGGAAGATCACGAGCGCGATCAGCAGGAAGTTGATGACCGCTTGGATGAAGAGACCGTACTGGATCTCAGCGCTTCCTATGGTCACGGCAAGAGCGGAGAAGTCGAGACCGCCGATGAGCACACCGATGATGGGCATGACGATGTTCTCGACCAAGGACGTGACGATAGCCGTGAACGCGGCGCCGATGATGATACCGACCGCCATGTCCAGCACGCTGCCTTGGCTGATGAACTCCTTGAATTCACCGACGATGCCCTTGTTATCAGAGGCCATGGGACTCCTTTCTCATTGGTATCCGCCCAATCGTGAGCGGGATGGATGTAGTTAGGGCTT
>CAYVBA010000018.1:18512-24203 GCA_964448475.1 uncultured Coriobacteriales bacterium | reverse complement strand
CCCGTGCTGAAGGAAGCCATGCTCACGCGGCACATCAGGTACAACGCAGGCCTCGAGCGGGCGGAACGCATGGAACGCGAGGGGCGCGCGTTCGTGATCAGGCCCGATCGCGCTGTGATCAGGAGGTTCGAGACGGATCGACGGAGGTTCTCGGTCGCGTACGACCACGGCGTGGAGGTAGCCCGCGCGCGACTCGAGGAGCTACGCCGGTTCCTGAGTGCCGGTGATCCCCGTGAGCAGATGGAGCATGAAGACGCCTGAATGGACGTCGAGCGTTGCTCCGGCATCCTCGATGATGTTCGAGACACCCCACGAATCGAGCGGTGCGAACGTGTCCTGCGCGAGATCCCATCTGAGTCCGGTCGTGCTCAGTACTCCCGGCTCCCCGAGTGCTATGAGCGATACGGTCATCCCGATCGGATCGTGATCGACGGAACCCGGCAACCGCTCGAGCGGCTGTGTGATGAGCGTGCGTCCATCTTCCGGCGTGATGAACCGTGAGACGCTGCCCTCCTCCACGATCACGGGAGACAGATCGTGTGCGCGGACACAGGAACCGAGGATGGCCAGCTCATGATCGAGGCGACCACCGTGCGTGCCCGTGAGAGTGACGCGGGGCACCCAACCAGCGGATCCGGAGATATAACGAGCATGCTCGAGCGCCAGATCCAGATCGGTCTCGTCCTTCTCGACCGGGAAGACGAGCACCGAAGCTCCTGCGAGACGCACCGCGCGCAGATCCTCAGGGGTAGCTGAATCGAGGTCTCCCACCACGATATCGGGAGTGAGGCCGGCATCCGCGAGTAGCCGTAACCCTCCATCGCACGCGATGGTCACGTCATGCGTCCGAGCGAGCGCGCGTGTGAGATCGGTGGACGTCGCGTCAGGTGAGCCTGCGACGATCAGGATGCTCGTGATGATGGGAGTCCCATCCGCCTCGAGGTCCATACATCACGCCCGCGTCCGGTGACCGTGATCGAGCGGTCCGTGGCCATGGCCCATGTCTAGGTCGGCTTCGATGGCGCTCCAGACGTAGTCCTTTGCGGCTCGGATAGCCGTCTTCACGTCCATCCCCGCAGCGAGGTTCGACGCGATCGCCGAGGAGAGCGTGCAGCCTGTGCCGTGCGTGTTCGTGTTGGCGAGCCGGGGTGCCGTGAGCCGCACCACGTCATCACCCACGAGCAGTACGTCCACCGCATCACCCGGCATGTGGCCGCCTTTGACGAGCACCGCTCCATCCGTGTACTTCCTGAGCGCGCGAGCGGCGGCGATCATGTCCTCCTCGGTCGTGATCACGAGCCCCGTGAGTGCGGCAGCCTCCTGCGCGTTGGGAGTGATCACGGTGGCGAGAGGGAACAGCCCATCCACGACGTTGCGTATGGCCTCGGACCTCATGAGGTTGCCACCAGATTCCGCCACCATGACGGGATCGACCACCACGTTGCCCGCCTCGTGACGGATGAGCGCATCGGCTATGGCATCGGCGATCTCCCCTGAAGAGACCATGCCGATCTTGATCGCATCGGGAGCGATGTCAGCGAAGACGGATTCGAGCTGAGCTGTGACGAACCCGGGGTCGATCTCGTGCACGCCTTGCACCCCGAGGGTGTTCTGAGCCGTCAGAGCCGTGATGGCGCACATGCCGTAGACACCGTGCGCTTCCATGGTCTTGAGGTCGGCTTGGATGCCGGCCCCACCCGAGGGATCCGAACCAGCGATGGACAGGACTGCAGGTAAGGTGTGTTTCATCGGGTCATCGTCTCCAGGTCCTCCAACGTGACGATCTCCAACGTCTCGTAAGCAGCGGGAACGAGCTGCAGGATCTCATCCCACCCGGTGTCCACCGACTCATCGTGTACGGCAGCTACACGGTACCCCGCATCGAGTGCCGTCCTGATGGCATGCACCGCATCCTCGAAGACCCAGGTGCTGGCACGTTCGCTCCCGATCCTCTCGAGCGCCATGTCGTACACGTCCGGATACAGCTTGCCGCGGCCGGCCATACGCACCGTGGTGATGGCTCCGAAACGACTGAGGATCCCGTACCGATCGAGCGCCGCCTCGATGTGGTGAGCGTCGGTCGCGGTGGCCACCGCCAGCGGGATGCCCGCTTGATGGAGGTCCTCCACGAGTTCGAGTGCACCCGGCTTCGGCTCTATGACCGACGAATACCGGAAGCAGATCATCTCGTTGATGTGATCATCCACGTCAGCCGGGGTCATGGAGAGTCCGTACTCCCCCACCATGTAATGGGCGACTTCCTCGAGCGAACGTGCACGGATCTGTTCACGGAGGTCCGGCTTGGGTTCGATCCCTACCTCCACCAGGAAATCACCGGCTATGGTGTTCCAGATGGGCATGGAATCGAAGAGCGTACCGTCGAAATCGAAGATCACACCGGAGACCGCCACTGGATCAGCTCCTTACGCTGCATGAGTACGAGTGATAGTACGAATATATCCCACCCGACGTAGAATCACAGTACATGCCCGTCGAGTCACCGGGCGATGCTGAGTGGACGCCAACGCTTGGAGGAGCCCGATGAGCGGGCTCGAGGAGACCATATTCGATGACAGCCGACCCGTTGGGATGGATGTAGCCAACAGCCTGAAAGCTCGCATCTTCGCCGGAGAGTACAGACCCGGTGACATCCTCTCCGAACGTAACCTCGCGCGGGAGTACAACACGTCCCGACAGCCCGTCCACGACGCGCTCGAACTCCTGGAGCGCCACCGGATGGTCGAGCGGGTTCCCGGGAAAGGCATGCGCGTCTCCCACTACGACCCCGAACTGTACGAAGGCTTCCTGGTGGTGCGAGAAGAACTGGAGGCGCTCGCGGTGAGACTCGCCTGCGAGAGCGTCGCGGCAGGCTCCGACCCCGCCCCTCTCGCCCAGCTCATAGAGGAGACGAGGTCGGCGATCGACACGGAAGACCCTGAAACTGCGTGGAAGGCGAGCCAGGAGTTCCACGTGGCCATCGTGCGGCTGGCGGACAACCAGTTCCTCACGAGCCTCCTCGACCCTATCCTGCTCAAGATGCACTACGGGCTCGCCGGATCCGCGCCCGACCTGGAGATGGTGCTCCATGAACACGTCGCCATCCACGACGCGATAGTGAGCGAGGACATCGAAGCTGCTGACATAGCTTCACACGAGCACGCACGCCCGTTCGACTTGAGATGATGAAGAGCCCCGATCGCGGAACAGGACAGCGATCAGGGCTCCGTGGTATGAGCTGTGCGTCAGGTTCGATCTCGTATCCAGCGCGAATTACACGAACGTGGAGATCTCAACGCGCTTGCGGCGTTGTTCTCGATGAACTCATGTACGGGCGAGACATCGTAGCTGCGCGCATAGAAATCACATGCGTACTCACGGCCACCTTGAGCGGCTTGATCTCGGGCTCCGGCTCACCGGAGATCTCCACGACCTCGAGCTTCCCGCTCGCGACCTTGGCCGACACTTCCTGACCGAATTTCGCGATGATCTCGCGATCGGCAGCGTCGGGGCGGTTACGACCGACCTTCGCCGAGAACACATGCGACGTGACGACCGCTATACCTCCGATGACCTCGAAACCCTGTGCGCTCAGGATGCCCTTCATCTGGGCGAGAAGGTCGTCGTAGTTCCTGTTCCCGAACGATGCGAGCACGACGGCAGGCGTGCCATCACCCTTCAGGTTGCCGAGCAGATCATCGATGTCAGGTAGGCGTCCACCCATGGAAGGCGCCGCAACGACGGCCAGGTCGTCCTTGGCGAACTCGACCATACCTTCGCGATCGGAAAGTGCCGTGAGGTCACGTACTCCACGTCGTCGCTGATGCTGGATACGAGCGCGTCGACCGAGTTGCGGGTGCCACCCGTGGGGCTGAAGAACGCCGCCTTCACGTGGATCGCGGGCTTCCTGTGATATCAGTCGAACTCCCCATGATTTCCTCTCCTCGTACGTACGGATACTCATGGCGCCTCTCGGGCGCCCCCCTGATATCCGGATTCTAGGAAGAGGTCGGCGGGGTTTGAAGAGGTCAGGCGGCTTTAAAAGAATGCCACCCGACCCCTGCTCAGTGCATCAGCCGAGGAGTCCGTCGATCCGTTCGCGCAACTGTCGTGCTGCTCCGCGGGCGTCCGGTGCGGAGAAGATCGCAGACACCACTGCGAACCCATCGACGCCCGTGTGTGCGAAGTCCGCGATGGTGGACGCGTTCATCCCACCGATCCCCACAGCGGGCAGGTCCACGGCATCGCACATCGCGATGAGCTCCTCCACCGGAACGAGCTCGGCATCGGGCTTGGTGTTCGTGAACAGCAGCGGTCCGATACCCAGGTAGTCAGCTCCCTGTTCCTGGGCGAGAAGCCCTTGAGCCACCGACTGAGCGGACACGCCCACGATCGCATCGGGTCCGAGGATCTCGCGCACTCGAGGTACCGGCATATCGCCCTGTCCCACATGGACGCCGTCCGCACCTACGATGCGAGCCACCTCCACGTCATCGTTCACCACGAACGGCACACCATGCTCCTTGCAGATATCCTGGAGCTCGCGAGCGAGCGCGACCTTCTCGTCATGCGTGGCATCCACTTCACGGAGCTGGATGAACGTGGCTCCTCCGAGGATGGCTTCCTCGACGGCCCGGCCCAGATCGACTCCCTCGGGCAGACCTGAGCGCTCGGTGACGGCGTAGAGCCGCAGTGATGCGGGGAGCGTGGCTCTTATATCGGTCTCAGTACTCATCGACGAGCACCTCCGCATCGAAGAAGTCAGCGGCCATGAGGTCCACTTCGTCGATCAGGTAGTTGGCGAAACTCGCGCTCCCGTGGCCGAGCTCCTCGCTCTTGGCGGCAGCGCGGGATCCCGCGCGTCCGTAGAACGCGATGGCGGCGGCGGTGGCTTCGAGCACCTCATCCGGAGCTGCAGCGGTGAACGCGCCGATGATGCCCGTGAGCATACAACCCGACCCGGTGATACGACCCATCATCGGATGACCCTCACGGATGGCGAAGGAGTGTTCACCATCGGTCACGAGGTCGATGGCGCCGGTCGCGGCAACCACGCACCCGAGCGAGCGCGCGTACTCCTTCATGAACGCGAGCAACTCACCGAGGTTCTCATCGGTCACGACGTCGGCCACACTCGCGTCCACACCCTTCGTATCAGCGCTTCCCAGCGCGAGCGCCTTGATCTCCGAGACGTTACCACGGACCACGTGGAATCCGACCTCGTCGATCAAGCGGAGGGACGTCTCCGTTCGCAGTTCGGTAGCACCCGCTCCGACCGGATCGAAGATGCGGATGTGATCCAGCTTCCGGGCTTCTCGCCCTGCAGCGAACATGCCGTCGATCGTCCGCTCGTTGAGCGTGCCGATGTTGATCACGAGCGAATCCGCGACCCTGGTTATCTGAGCTGCGTCGATGACGTCGTCGGACATGATGGGTGATGACCCGGACGCGATGGTCATGTTGGCCACGTCCCTCACCGTCACGTAGTTGGTGATGAAGTGGACGAGCGGTGTCTTGGCGTGGACTGCGTCGATGTACTTCCTCACATCAAGCATGCGGAGCCTCTTTCCTGGAGACGATGGCGCGGACGATGACGTTGATGACCATGACGAGAAGTATGGTGGGCACCGTGATCCCGATGGGTGTCATGAACGGCAGCAGGATCCGATAGATGATGACGCCTACCACCCACAC
>CAYVBA010000018.1:13662-18412 GCA_964448475.1 uncultured Coriobacteriales bacterium | reverse complement strand
TACGCGTCCAGATACGTGGTGGTCACCGTGGAGAGGACGACCACGATCGCCGCCGGCACGAAGAGCCCCGAGGCTCCGAGGATGGCCACGACGTCCATCTGACCCGTCTGCAGCGCACCGGCCAGACCGATGGCGAACATCCAGATGGAGGCGAATCCGTACACGAGCGTGGCCGTGAGCGAGGATGCGAGCGGCTTCTTGCTCCGATGCGTATAATCGGCTACGAGTGGGAGCCAGGAGAGCGGCATGGCCACGGACATCTCCACGGCGGAGCCGAACGTCATGGCGGCAGGATCGACTACCGCGATCTCGGTCACGCCTACGAACAACGGGCCTGAGATGATGATGGTCAGGACGAAGAGCGCTGCTCCTGCCACGGCGTTGAGAGCCGTGAGACCGCCCACTTGGACGAGAAGCCAGAGCGCTATGAGAGCACCGATGATGATCGTCCACGTCCAGAACGGCACACCCGTGAACAGCTGCGATGCTGCGGTGGCGCCCATCAGGATCATGATGGCCGTCCACCCCACGAGCTGGATGACGTTCAGTGATGCGAAGATGCCCGCACCCTTCTCGCCGAAGGACACCGCTGTGGACTTCATGGCAGGCGACTCGAACCGTCCGCCGATGTAGGACATGGCGAACATGAGAGCTCCACCGATCAGGTGGCCGACGATGATCGCCAGCATCCCTTGGCCGAAGCCGAGCGGTGCGATGAGGCTGCCGGTCAGGATCTCGGCGACGGAGACCGCCGCTCCGAACCACACGAGCCCTATTCCCAACACACCGAACGGACGCGTACCGTTCTCAGTCATAGTTCCTCCCCGCGCGGGGAAGCCGTTTCAGTGGGGATGCGGATCCACCTCTGCTCGTGCCGCATTACCGGCACGGTCTTCTCGGTCGTGGCGTGGCGCCACCTCTCAGCCGATCGGCTCCCGATGGTCATGTTCAGCAGATGGTAACACGAACGAGGGGCGGACGCGTCCACCCCTCGCATGTCGTACGTGATGTGATGTTCTCGGATGGGCGGGAAGCCCCGGACATCCTAGAAAACGAGTACCTGGTAACCCTCGGCCATGAACGGACGGACTCCGGCGTGACCCTTCATGTCGTCGAGCAGCGGAAGTCCGAGTTCCTCGATCTCCTCGAGGACGCCGAGTGATGCAGAACATGCCTTGCAGACGCCGGCGATGAGATCCTTCTCGAGCAACTGTGCGTAGAGCGGGTTCTCTTCCTGGGCCAGGACGGGCGGAAGCTTGACGCTCAAGCCTTCGAAGACCACCTTAACCTCCTCGCCTGCCTCAGCGAGGTCGAGTGCGTTGAGCATGACGTGCATGAAGCACATCTTCTCACCTTGCATGGCGTACAACAGAACCTTCCCCATGTGCGCTCCTCTCCTGTCGTGGACTCATACCAACGTACCGCATGTCCCGAGGAGCTGGCTACCATGAGGGACGGGAAGGACGGGGGCGGCATGTTCTGCCACCCCCGCGCCAGGAGAGGGATAGGATCCCTCGGTATCACGCGTTCTCGTACTTGGGCTCCGCTTTGTTCCCTCCACGGAATACCATGGAGCTCACGGGCTCCTTGACGGTATCGTTCAGGCCGATGTACTTCACGTGGACCGTGAGGCCGATCTTCTCCTCGGCCAGCGTTTCGGCGCCGCCGCTCTCGAAGAGCTTGGCCACATCGGACTCGGGATCGTTGAGGTCTCCGAACACGCGTGCATGAGTGACGCATGTCGAGACGCACTCGGGCTGCATGCCGGCGACAGCTCTGTCGAAACAGAAGTTGCACTTGCCAGCCTTCTTCGCCTCATCATCCATGAAGCGAGCACCGTACGGGCATGCACTGACGCACGCACCGCAACCGATGCACTTCTCGATGTCGATAACGACGGCTCCACCGTACTCGTAGAACGTAGCTCCGACAGGACAGACGGGGATGCATGGTGCATCTTCGCAATGGTTGCAGAGCTTCGGGAGGTGGGCACGTGTCACGTCCGGATACGAACCTACGTCCCAATCCTCGACCCATGTGTTGTATCCACCGAAGACGATCTCGTGTTCCTTCTTACAAGCTACCGTGCACGCATGACAGCCGATACACTTAGCCAGATCGATAGCCATACCGTATGTCGGGCTCTTTTCTTCAGCCATGATTACCTCCTCCCTCACGCTTGGACGATGCGATAGACGCCACCGGAACGTGCAGGCGACGATGCTTCAGGATCAGCCAGCGCGTAGACACCTTCGACCGTAGGATCGAGCATGGTCTCGAGATGCATACCTGCTGCGACGTTAGTGTCACCCTCGACCTTCTCACCATCGATATCGAGATCCTGGGATCCGTAAGCGATATGTCCGTAACCGAAGACCATGGCGAAGGTACCTTCAGCGACGCCATCGCGGACCATCGCTGGTCCTTCCATGATGTCACCGGTCGGGTTCTCCACTTTGATGATGTCACCATCCTTCACGCCTGCAGCTTCGGCGTCCTTCGGGTTGAGCTCGATGTAGTTCGTCTCCGAGAGGTCCTGCATGAGCTTGGAGTTGGCGAGCATACTGATGGAACGGAATCGAGGCTTGTAGTTGACGGATGCGAGCGGCCATTCGGAGACGGGGAACTCGTCACGCAGTGGCGTGCCGTCGCTCATCAACTCAGGAGTCGCCTGCATGATGCCCGACCACTTCTCACCGGTGTGAGCATTGGTCGTCGCAGCGCGCTTCTCGGAATAGAGCGTGTAGATGTGCGGGGCGAGGAAGCTCGAGCGCTCCTTCTCATCCCAGATGATGTCCTGCGGCCAATACCGTCCACCGCGGGAGAGGACCGCGAGTACTTTCGGCCACTCCTCCTCCGACACCTTGGACTTCCAGCCTTCCGGCAGCTGATCGAGACCTTGGATCTCCATCTCCTCTTCGGAGATGTCTGCCACGGGCTCGGTGTCGTACGCGAGGTTCGCGATCGCCTTCAGGAAGATGTCCGCCGCGTTATCGAAATCGTACGCTGTTCCATCGGTGCTCTTGAGAGCCCCTTCTCCGAAGCCGGGTACGTCGAGCCTGCGTGCGATCTCACAGATGAACGCCTCGTAAGAAGCGTGATCGCCACTGGAGAACTCCTCGGTCTTGGGTGTCAGGACCGGCCAGCGGACCGTGTTGCCCTTACCGTGGAAATAACCCTCCTGCGTCACGACACCGAAGCTCTCGAACGGAGTGGTGTCAGGGACGATGTAGTCCGAGAACGTCGCATGCTCGCCCATGAACACGTCACACGTGATGGCCAGAGGGACGACTTCCGGATCGGCGAGAAGAGCTGTCACCTGCTCGCGCATAGCACCCGAGGATACCTGCAGCGTATTGACCATCCAGCTCATGAGGATCTTGGCTTGATACGGATACTGGTTGACGACACCGAAGAGCGCTTGGTTATCCACGCCACCAGCGAGGCCGAACCAGGGGAGCTTTGGTGGATAGGGATTCTCTCCCGCTTCCTTCCTCGCTTTGAATTCCGAGGTCTGCTCGTAGTTCATCTTTCCGCGTGCGATGTTCGTCTTAGCAGGATTCTGAGGCTTGCCTTCGATGGTACCGAGGAGATAGCGCTCACCATCCGTGCTGGTCTTGCCGCCGATACGACGCGGGGTCATGCCGCCCTTCATGAAGGCGTTGCCCACGAGAGCGCCGAGCGCTGTCTCCACGAACGCGGAGTCCACACCATTGGCTACAGCCGTTCCACCGAGGTTGGCTACAGCGGCCTTCGGAGCCGCATCGGTGAATTCCTTGGCGATGCGCTCGATGGTCTCGACGGGGATCCCGCAGGCCTCGGAGTATTCCTCCATCGTCAGAGCCATGGCCGAGGTTTCGAGCAACTTGAAGACGGACTTGACTCGAATACCGTTGATCTCGCCTTCGAACTCGTGATCCGCCTCGGTGGCGGTATCGGCGAGCGCAGGCTGTCCATCGATGCCCATCACCACGTAGACCGGCTTGGGCTTCTCGCCCTCCTTCAGATCCTGAACAGGTGCTTCGATACCAGCATCCTCCGCTTGCAGGAGTTTGCCGTTCTTCTCATGGCCTTCCTGCACGATCACGAGGCGTGGGAAGTCGCTGCATCCGCCGTATCCGGCTTCAACACCTGCCGTGGGATTCGGGAGCGCTGCGAACGTGGCATCGTACGCTTCGTTCTCGATGATCCAGCGGACCATACCGAGTGCGAAGAACGAGTTGGTCGCAGGCTTGATAGCGTGCCATTCCGCATGATCGGTGATGAGCGGGTTGACGATCCCCCCGGCGAGGACCGGATCCACGACGACCATCTTGCCGCCGTTGTTCTCGAAGTTGTACATGCACTGACGTGCTATGGACTGGAAGGATTTCCCATTAGCGCCAGGGAACGTCCCGATCCAGAGGCCGTAATCGGTGTTGACGACGTCTGTCCTGAGCGAGCGGCTTGATTCTGCGAATATTCCAGCAGAAGCGGAGCCACCTCAAGTGCCGCCATGGCCGTAGTTGTTCACGGTCCCGAATGCGCCAGCGAATCTACCAGCGAGGAACGCGCGGCCGTCACCGCGTCCGCCGAGCTGGACGAGCTGATTGGACTTCGGGCCTAGCTCCGGCGCGGCGGGGTCGATGGGGGTCTCGGTGTCATGGATAGCTCTGAAGCCTTCGATCTCACGATCCTCACCGATATCGGCGAAGAGCTTACCGCCTTCGACGACCTCCTCGATCAACTGCTCCCAGGAGATCTCCTTCCA
>CAYVBA010000018.1:0-13562 GCA_964448475.1 uncultured Coriobacteriales bacterium | reverse complement strand
CTCACCTACGGAAGGTGAGAAGCCCATTTCTTAGACTTGATAGCGCAGCTCAGGCTATGTGATTGAATTTTGGAAAGATTCTCATCCGCTCTGCGGGAGCATCTATCTCAAGCGGTATGATAGGACGCATACTCACGAGTTCCCAGGAATCGAGGAACGATGGCCGGAGGCCGCGAACAAAATGGATGCAGACGAGGAATCCTATCGGCACTCGATCCACGCGGATTCCTGGGTTTCACGCTCTTCCTCGCCTGGTTCAATTGCACGTTCTTCTCGTGTCTGTTCGTGACCAACCTCTGCATGAATCTCTCATCGGAACGCTACTGGGGCCTCGCTATGCTGGTGTCAGCGATCACAGCCTTCCTTCTGCTCACGGCAGGACGTAAGAGGGGGTTCGTACTCGATGACGTGGTCACCACGATCGCTGCTGGTGCGATGAGCACAGTGGGAACGCTCTTCATCTATCTTGGGTTCTTCTTCGACGATCTTATCTTCGAGCTGATCTTGACGGGTGCGATACTCACGGGTATCGGCATCACTACCTTCATGGTGAGATGGGCCGGCGCCATAGAGGAATACTCTGGTGACTGCATCGAGTTCATAGTGCCCGCATCCTATGCCGTGTCCATCATCATCTACTTCATACTCGTCTACTCGAAGACGCCGATCGCCGTAGGTATCGCCATCGGACTCCCTGCGATCTCCAGTTTCCTTCTCGCCAAGCTCGGTGCCCACAAAGGCCCTGATGACGCGCCCAAGATGACAGCGCGCTGGCCGCGCGAACTGACCGATGGGATGGCCCGAGGCTGCATCGCCCTCCTCGTCCTCTGGATGAACTTCGCGTATTTCAGGTCGTTCTCGGCACCCGACTACCCGAGTAACAGATTGACGCACTACATCGGGCCGTTCGTGACAGCACTTGTCATCAGCATCATCATCTTCTTCTTCATCTACAAGTCGGCCAGCTCCATCACGCTCACCCTCGCGTATCGGATCGCGCTACCGTTCATCATCGCAGGATATGCGATCGCGCCACTGCTCCATGGACAGTACCGCGAGCTCGCCTACACTCTTTCGTTCGCCGCGATGATCATCATGCAGCTCTACCTCTGGATCGTGCCTATCAAGCAGGCACGGAAGTATGGACTGGAACTCATCACCCCGTTCGCATCCATTCTGATCTCCACCGGGATCGGTGCTGCTGTCGGCATCCTTCTCGGCATCCTCACCAGGACGAATCTGGACCCTGAACTACGACTAACCACCGCCCCTCTCATGGGTGCTTTCGTGGTCCTCGTCATGATGGCTACGGGTTTCAGCCCACACACGCTCTCTGCGAAGTTCGTCGAGCTGGATCGAGCCCAAGCTCGCAAGCTGAAGGGTCTTCCTGGAGAGAACGACGTGGATCACCCGGATCCCTTGGATATCGGGGATGTGACGAGGGCGGGTCTTCTCGCCGAGGCATTCGACCTCACTTCCCGAGAGACCGACGTGCTCCTCCTACTGCTACAAGGACGTGATCGCCCGTCCATGCGGGATGAGCTTCAGATCTCGATCAACACGGTGAGCACGCACATCCGGAACATCTACCGCAAGCTCGACATACATGATCGTCAGCAGCTCATCGACCTAGCTCAGGAATCAGTCGAGACCTTCCTCGATGAGCAGGGTTCATGAGCCTTCCGCACGATGGACGAGATCATAGCCCTCTTCCGTCATGACGTAGATGCGCTCAACATGCTCATCGTCGATCAATGACGAATGGTCATCGTCCAGCTCCACGAAGCCAGCTACGCCACAGCTGGATGAGAGCTCCCGAGGCACGGGGGCCAGCTCATGCTGGACCCCCTGCGCCTTCAGGTCACGCGAGATGCGCACAGCTCCCCCATGCGTATAGAACAGCAGGACGTACTGGCTCACTTGGTAGCATCCAGGACGAGGCACTCATCGGTCTCGGAGCGCACCACGGTGTATCCGGCCTTCTCCAGGATTTCGGTGGCATCATCCGCACGGCCCTTGCCCTCGATTAGGATGCGGATCTCGCTGTCACCGCTCTTGCATGCCTCCTGGGTGAGGAGCAGCGGCTGCGGGCAGGAAAGTCCAGTGGTGTCTACGGTCTTCATGGTGTATTCCTCCTAGTTGTTGGAATCGAGTTCGGGTGAACGAGCCTCGCTGATCTTCTCGCGCAACGTGGAAGCGTTGAGGAGTGAGACAGCCAGCACGACGATGAATCCGATGACGACGGCTACCTGACCGTTGAAAGTGGGGCCTTCACCGGAGGAAGCCAATCCGAAGTTGTGTGCGAATGCAGCACCGACGAGCATGCCGACCACGACGATCGCGGCGTCGGAGTTGCCCTCACCACTCATGATGGTCTGCCGGATGGGGCAGCCACCGAGAAGAACACCAGCCCACCCGACGAGTGCCATACCCAGTGCATTCCAGATTCCATCGGTGTGTGCGACGGGCTGACCCTCGAAACCGAGGTTGAAGTTGCCGGTGATCAGGTTTCCTACGATAACGGCTACGACGAGCGAGACCATGAGGATGAGTAGATCGAAGTTCCTGAAGAGTACGGAGTCCCGGATAGCGCCGACGGAACAGAAACGCGTGCGCTGACCGAGTGCACCCATGATGAGGCCAGCGATCAGGGATGCGGCGATGGGTGCTGCCATGGAACCAGGGCCTTCTTCGGAGAAGCGAAGCAATGCGGGGATGAAGAGCAGGATGACGAGGAACCCGAGCATGACTGCCGGGAAGAGGTACTTCTCGGCCTTGGGGAGCGCATAGCTGCGCTTGAGGCCGAAGCCTTGCTTGAGGAAGTAGATTCCTACGAGCACGCCTACGATGAATCCAACTAGACCCACGATCGCGTTCAGGTCACCACCGCCAATGCGGAGGAGCATCCTCAGCGGACAGCCCAGGAACATAAGCGCCCCGATCATCATGAAGAAGCCCAGGATGAAGCGGGTTAGGGGCGCAGAACCACCGGATGATTTGAATTCCTTGCCTACGAAAGCCATGATGGCCGACCCTAGGACCATTCCTATGATCTCAGGACGCATGTAACCCACGGGTGCTGCTGTCTGGAGCTTCAGAGCACCTGCGATGTCACGGATGAAGCATGCGATACAGAACCCCATGTTGGCAGGGTTCCCAAGCACTACGAGTGCTACCGCGACCACACCGATGATAAGACCGGTTGCGATCATCAAGCCTTTTTTCTTCACGGCTATACCTCCGGGTATGCGGAAAAGACTACGAATACGTATTTTGTTGTGACAAAGGGAGAGCTATCCGATATCTATGCCTGCCACCGGCAATCCACGGAGGCGCGTCAAGTCTTATGCATGATGTCTACCGCCTTCCGTGGGTCCGTAGGGCTCAGAGATTGTCTGCCAGCCAGTCTAACAGAATATCCACATCCTGAATCAAGGTATGGTAACCGATTCCTATCCGGAACGTCCCTTCCGGGAACGTGCCGAGCGTCCTATGAGCGCTCGGAGCACAATGAAGTCCGCATCGGACCGCTACGCCTATCTCCCTCGCAGCGTGATGAGCGAGGGTAGCCATATCCACGCCGGGCATGAAGAGCGAGATCACACCCGTCCTACTCGTTGCATCAGCAGGACCCGCGATCCTCATCGTGCCGGACGAGACGAGCGGTTCGACCCGCGAAAGGATGTGCTCCATGGTCGCGAGCTCATGGGCGCGGATCGTCTCGATCCCCGTATCCTCCAGGAAGCCGAGTGCAGCATGGAGTCCTACGATCCCCGGCATGTTAGGAGTTCCTGACTCGAACCGGTCAGGCATGTAGTCCGGCTGTACCTCATGGTCGGATGCCGACCCCGTTCCTCCCAGGATCAGAGGCTCCACGTCCACCTCGAAGCCGTTCGCGAACACGATCCCGCCGGTCCCCTGTGGTCCGTAGAGCGACTTGTGTCCGGTGAAGCAGATGGCATCAGCCTGAAGCTCATCCGCACGTACGGGTATGACGCCAGCCGTCTGAGCCGCGTCCACGATGAAGCGCAGGCCGTGCTCGTGAGCGATCGCTCCTACATCCGCGAGTGGCAAGATCGTGCCGGACACGTTGGACGCATGCGTCATGACCACAACTACCGTCTCAGGACGGATGAGTTCACGCACGCGCTCGGGATCGAGCCTCCCCTCCTCATCACACTGTGCACGGGAGAATGTCACGTCCTTCTCGCCCAGATGAACGAGGGGTCGCATGACGGCGTTATGCTCCATCGAGGAGACGATCACGTGGTCCCCCGGCTTCAGGAAACCGAGGAGGACGGTGTTCAGAGCCGCGGTCACGTTGTGGGTGAAGACGACTCGGTCGGGATCGGTGATGCCGAAGAGCGCAGCGAGGCGCTCGCGGGTCTCGTAGACGACGCCGCCGGCCTCGGTGGCCTCGGGGTAGACTCCCCGGTTGATCGAGACGCCCACGTCCACCATGTAGTCGTGCATGGCTTTCGTGACCTCAGGAGGCTTGGGGTAGGACGTCGCTGCGTTGTCGAGATAGATCATGGGATGCGCCGCCTACCTATCGAAGCTGATGGTTCCATGCTCCGAGCGGTGGATCGTCTTCACGAAGCGGGTCGTGGAATCAGCAGCGTTCATGATCACGCACTCGGTGTACGTGGAGCCATGGGCGTGGCGGACGCCGGAGAGCATCTCACCGTCCGTGACACCGCATGCGATGAACGCTGCGTCATCGGAACGCACGAGGTCATCCATGGTGAGGATACCATCGAGGTCGACCCCGGCGGTTCCGGCGGCGCGCTCGCGCTCCTCGTCCGAACGGAAGTTGAAGCGACCCATGAAGACGCCGCCCACGGCGCGCAGACCGCACGCTGCGAGGACACCTTCGGGTGCGCCACCTGCACCGAGATAGAGGTCGATGCCCGTACCTGGAACAGCCGTGGCGATCGCACCGAAGACGTCACCGTCTCCGATGAGCCGCACGCGCGCGCCTGCTTCGCGGACACCGCGGATGATGTCAGCGTGTCGGTCACGCTGAAGCACACACACCACGACATCCTCAATCGGCTTGCCGAGAGCTTCCGACACTGCGCGGACGTTCTCCTGCGGTGTCTTGTCTATGTGCACGACATCCTTGCATGCAGGACCTGCGGCGATCTTCATCATGTACGTATCAGGAGCGTAGAGCAGCGCGCCCTTGGGTGCGATGGCGATCGTGGTGAGCGCGTTAGGCTGGAGCGATGCACAGAGATTCGTTCCCTCGAGCGGGTCGACGGCGATGTCTATCTCCTCGCCCCCACGCCCGAGCTCCTCGCCGATGAACAGCATGGGAGCCTCATCACGCTCCCCTTCCCCGATGACGATGCGCCCGGAGAAGTCGATCTCATTGAAGGCCTCACGCATGGCGCTCGTGGCGGCTTGGTCGGCCGCGTCCTTATCGCCCTTACCGTTCCATTCAGCTGCAGCGATAGCCGCTCTCTCCGCGACTTCCATCACCTGCATGATGCGATCGGTACGCATGAGCCCTCCTCGTTCCCGCTTGTATGCCGCCCATCAGTATAACGCGAGCGACCTCATCTCGAACGGGCGAGAAGAGCGAGGAAGTGTCCGTCCGCTGACCCGGACGAGGGATACGTCTGCCACATGCCGCGTTCGTCGAGGTTGGCTCTGATCGCTTCGTCGAACTCAGATGAGTATCGGATACGGTGGTCGATGGGCTGGACGGCGAAATCCTTCCCGGCTTCGGATGCGAGGAAGGTATCGATGACACGAGCGTTCTCCTCAGGGAGGATGGAGCAGGTGGAGAATGCCAACGTACCGCCCTGCACGATGCGCGGAGCGGCGGATGCGAGAAGATCACCGGATAGCTTGACGAGGCTCTGGATCTTCTCAGGCGTCGTGCTCCAGATGAGCTCCGGATGCCTGCGGAGAGTTCCCGTGCCGCTGCACGGAGCATCTATGAAGATGGTGTCGAACATCTCAGGGAGGTCGGTCACCTCATCCAGCCGCGTGCCATCGCCCGTATACGCATGGACCCCTTCGAGCCCCGTGGAGGAGACGCGAGTACGTGCGATGCGACTCTTGAATTGAAAGAGGTCGAGTGCATGGATCCAAGCGAGCCCACCCATCCGACGTACGAAACTCTGCATGAGGATGGTCTTGGTGCCACGACCACTGCCTACCTCGAGGAGTGACTCCCCGGGTGCGGGAGCTACAAGCGCGGCCACCGTCTGAGCGGAGAGGTCTGTCACGAGAGCACGATCATGAGCTATCGATTCCGCAGTAGGGATTGCAGCAGGATTCCCTATGAGGAAGGCTTGTGGAACCGCTCCTGCGGGTTCGGGCTCCAGTCCATCCGATCTCAAGATGGACGCAGCTACGGCATCCGAAGAGCCGGACGGGAGTGTGTTGATGTAGACAGGTGCCCGCTCAAGGACGGAAGTGATGAGATCACGGGCACGTTCTTCCCCGATACCGGAGCGAATGCGCTCACCGAGCGCTGCGGGAAACCCGTTAGCGCGTGTGAGTTCTTCGAAGGATTCGGCAGACTCGCTGGTCGGGAACGACTCGACACGCTCCGATATCCTGCGGAGCACGGCGTTAGCAAGCCGCGCTGCTTTCGGCCGCACCGATCGGGTCAACTCCACCGCTTCGTTCACGGCTGCATGAGGTTGCTGACGGGTTATGAGAAGCTGGTACGCCCCTATGCGTAGCGCGTCGCGCACTTTCGGTTCCACATCCGCACCGGACTTGAGATGGGTGTCGATCTCCTCATCCAGCACTCCGTACGTTGCGACCACACCGAGGGCGATCTTGAGAGCTCCATTGACCACCTCGGTGGGTGCATCCTTGGTATGACGCTCTATGGCCACCTTGATGAGCGTGCCGTCACGACGGAAATCTTCCAGAGCTGAGAGGGCTGCTACGCGTTCTGGAGTAGCGCCAATCGAAGCAGCTGGTTTACGGAATCGTCTCACCTGATGCGCTCCCACGTGCTGTCTGATTTGAGACCACGGCTGAAGTCGATGGCCTCCATGGTGTTCTTGCCATCTGGTCGGACCGCTGTGACGGCGAGAGCCGTATCAGCACAACCGAGCAGCAGCACACCTTCGGACGGGGTGACCGAACCTTCGGGCGCTACGGTGATCGACGCTTCCGCAGCAAGGATCCTGACTCCCCTGCCTCCTATGCGCGCACGAGCAGGAGCCGTATCACTCGAAGCTCTCACCCGCGCTTCGTTGACGGCAGCAGGCTCGGTCGGGTCCAGGAGCAATTCCTCCTTGCGGATCTTGTCCGCATATGTGACCTCTGATTCATCCTGGGCGATCCACTGAACATCTCCCCCGTCATCGAGGCGATTCAGCACATCCAGCAGAGACTCAGCACCGAGGGAAGCAAGTTCTTCCGTCAGAGCCGTGGAACTCTTTCCCGCTACGGTGGTGGCCACCTGCACTGCATACGCGCCGGTATCCAGACCGCTCTCCATCTGCATGATGGAGACGCCCGTCATCTTGTCACCAGAAAGGATTGCACGTTCGATGGGAGCTGCGCCACGCCAGCGCGGCAGTAGGGATGCATGTACGTTGATACACCCATGCCGGGGGATCTCCAGGATCTCAGGCGGGAGGATAGCGCCGTAAGCGGCAACCACGATAGCATCAGGGTTCATCCTACGGATGCGATCCTCGATCTCCTGATCACGCAGGGAGCTGGCCTCGATGACATCCAAGTTGAGTGCCGAAGCCGTGATCTTCACAGATGAAGGCTCGAGGGCCTTGCCTCGCGACCGCGGAGCATCGGGCATAGTTATGACGGCCTCTATGGTGTGTGCTGATCCATCCAACTCCAAGAGGATGGCCGATGCGAACGAGGGTGTCCCCATGTAGACGACACGCATACGACCACTACTCCCCTACGTCACCCGGCTTGGCGCCACGCGCCAACGCCTCACGGTACTCCCTTAGCGCTTGGATCCTCTTCGAAGGATCGATCCGCTCGAACATGGTGATGCCGTTCACATGGTCGATCTCATGCTGCAGACAGCGCGCGAACAGCCCTTCCGGTGCATCATGGATGACCTCTTCGCCCTCTAGATCAAGCGCGCGGACCTTCACGCCCACGGGCCTCTCGATCTCGAAGGACACGCCAGGGATGGACAGACAGCCCTCTCCCGCGTGCTCAAGCTCCTCAGAAGACCAGATGACTTCAGGGTTGATGAGGACGAGCGGACGTTTACCGTACTCATCCAGGTCACAGTCGACCACTACCATGCGCTTCTGCACACCTACCTGCGGAGCTGCCAGACCTACGCCGTTACTACGATACATCTCCTCAGCCATGTTCGCGGCGAGCTCACGCACGGAATCATCGATCACATCTATGGGGTGACACGGCTCAAGGAGCCGTGGGTCGGGTGAAAGTACGATCTCCATCTTCCTACCTACTCTCGAAACTGACGACCGCATGATGCTACATCATGTTGTACGGATCCACATCTATGCTCACGCTTATACCCCCACCTGGTGGGAGCTTGGTGAACACCTCGTGGAGGTCGGAGCGCTCAGGCGGCAGCTTGACCAGCACATGGCGCCGGTACGCATCCTTCTGCCTGGAGATGATGCATTCCGCCGGTCCAAGGATCCGGACGTGTCCGGTCTCCACCTCATTCTCCAATTCCCGGACGAGAAGGACGCGCACCGACTGAACGTACGCATCCACTGCCTCCAGATCATCTCCCCACGCCGTGATGTTCACGAGACGCGAATACGGCGGGTAGTAGCCTCTCTCGCGATCAGGCAACTCCGCATCCAGGAAGATGGAGCGATCATGAGCAGCCACGGCTTGGATGGCCGGATGCTCCGGCCAATACGTTTGGATGATGACGCGTCCAGGCTTGTCGCCTCGCCCTGCACGGCCAGCAACCTGCTCGAGCAGCGCATAGGTGCGCTCGGGCGATCTGAAGTCGGGCAGATTGAGCGTGGTGTCGGCGTTGATGACACCCACGAGCGTCACGTCCGGGAAGTCGAGCCCCTTGGCGATCATCTGAGTTCCCAGAAGGATGGCCGAATCAGCGGAGTCGAAGGCACGGAGCAGCTTCTCGTGGCCACCTTTATTGCGCGTGGTATCCGCGTCCATGCGGATTATGGGGACGTCAGGACCGAGGAGCGCCGCAAGCTCATCTTCCACACGCTGCGTGCCTGCTCCGAACATGCGGAGGTACGGGCTGTCGCACTGAGGGCAACGGGCCGGCGCGGGGTAATCAGTAGCGCAGGAGTGGCAGGTCAGACGCTTGCCGCGCTCGTGATAGGTGAGCGATGTCGAGCAATGGTCACACGTGGGGACGAAGCCGCATTCCCTACAGAGCAGGAAGTTAGCGAAGCCTCGGCGATTGAGCATGAGCACGGCCTTCTCGCCCCGTTCGACCACCTCTTCGAGTGCTGTGATCAACTTGCGGGAGAACATGGAGCGGTGCCCGACCGAGAACTCGTGCGTCATATCCACGACTGAAACGGGAGGAAGAGCTCGATCGGCGTTGACACGCTCCGGCATGGAGATACGGTGCCACGGAAGCGCGCGCGGGGGCGCGTCAGGTGCGGTGCGATGGAGGGCCTCGATGGATGGTGTGGCCGAGCCCAGGACGAGCGGGCAGCCCACGAGCTCGGCGAGGGCTTCAGCGGTCTCTCGAGCGTGATAGCGCGGACTTGAGCTCTGCTTGTAGGTCTGCTCGTGCTCCTCATCCAAGATGATGATGCCGATATCCTTCAGCGGAGCAAAGAGTGCGGAACGAGCACCAACGACGACCGTGGCCGCACCCCGACGTGCCAGATCCCATTGGTCGAAACGCTCGCCTGCGGAGAGACGCGAGTGCAACACAGCTACACGATCCCCGAACCGCGAGCGAAACCGTCCTACGGTCTGCGCCGTGAGCGATATCTCCGGGACTAGCACCACAGCCGAGCGCCCGTCAGCTAGAACCTCTGCGATGGCGGAGAGATACACCTCTGTCTTGCCCGAACCCGTCACCCCATCGAGCACGATGACGGCCGGACCCTCGTCGCGCGCGGAGCGGATGGCCTCGAGTGCGTCGCGCTGCCCGGCAGTAAGCTCCTCGAGCGATCGGGTAGGTGCCGCCGCGCTGGAGAGGGATGTCTCTTCATACCCACGCAACCTACGGCGTTCTTGAACCGTGACGATACCGCGCTTCTCGAGTGCACGCACGGCTGAGAGCGGGTCGCTCATGTCGAGCGCCAGATCAGCCACCCGCACCGCCCCTTGTGTAACGGCTTCGAGAACGGCGCGCTGCTTGCTCGCGTTCTTGGCAGGCGAGAAGGACACGGTCTCCTCATTAGGGAGTACCCACAGCTCGGAAGATTCCCTCGAGCCGCGATCGGCGAGAGTCCACTCACCCACCCCATCCCTCACAACGCGAGGTGAACCACCAGGTGGAGTTAGGAGTCGGATGGCCTCGGACAACGGAGCGGCATAGGTCTGCGCAACCCACTGAGCGAGCTGCGCATGCTCGTCATCGAAATACGGATCGTCGAGGATCCGCCTGATCGGCTTGACCTTCCGGGAGTCGACATCGGGAGCTAACACGTCGTCGCACGCCACCACGTAACCGACCACGGGTCGGTTACCGAAATCCACGAGAACACAGGTGCCCGTCGCCACATCGGCCTCGAGCTCGAGTGGGATACTATACGTGAAAGCTCGATCTATCACCCGCGATGGCACGTCCACCGCGACGCGAGCATACCTCACGCCTCGGAGCCCTCCTCGGACTCACGGATGGCAGCGATGCCCTCGATCACTTGTTCACGGATGGATGCGAGATCCTCCTCGGTCGGGCGCCACTTCTGCTTGAGGTCAGGGAACGACATATCGAGCCCTGCTTCGGCGAGAAGATCATGGACTTGACCTATGCTCTGGCCACTCCAGCCATAGGAGCCGAACGCGATTCCGTGCTGCACACGGTTCTTCGCAGTGAGACCCTTGAGGTACGTCAAGTACGCCACGACATTAGGCATCAGGTTGTTGTTGAGGGTGGGTGAACCAACCGCGATGTAGCGTGACTGCATGGTGTCAGACATGATCGTGGAAAGATCATTCGAGAGCAAGTCAAAGAGCCTGGTAGGGATACCAGCATCCGTGAATGCTTCGACGATAGCACGAGCCATGGTTTCAGTGGATTCCCACATGCTCTCATACACGACCACTGCTCGCTCCTGCGTATCACCTGTGGCCCAGGAAGTATAACCGGCGATCACCTCAGGGATGCGCTCCTTCCAGATGATGCCGTGTGCCGGAGCGATGATATCCATCTCCAGGCCCTCGATGGCCTCAAGCGCTCTCACGACCTGACCATGGAATGGCTGGACGATATTCGCGTAGTAGTCCGCTGCTTGCTTGAGCGGGAGGTTACCATCGCATTCGTAGTCGAACCTCACGCTCGTGGCGTAATGCTGACCGAAGATGTCCATGGAGAAAAGGGCTCTATCTTCTGGGCTGTACGTGACCATGGAGTCGGGCCAGTGCGCCATTGGGGTGTGTACGAAGTGCAGCGTGCGCTTACCGATCGAGAGCGTGTCACCACTCTTGACCGGAACGAACGGGATGTCGCCTCCGAAATGCCCTTTCAGGTTGTTGACACCATGAGGGTCAGCAGCGATGACTTGGGCATCCGGAGCGACTTCTAACATACGGATGATGCCACCGGAGTGATCCGGCTCAGCATGGTTGGAGATGATGTAATCGATTCGAGCAGGATCGACCACATGCGTGATGCGGTCGATCATCTCGTCCGTGAAGTTCCCGGCGACGGTATCAACGAGCGTGATCTTCTCATCCATGATCAGATACGCGTTGTACGTAGTACCACGGTCGGTGGTGTAGCCGTGGAAGTTCCTGACATTCCAGTCCAGCGCACCAACCCACCAGATGTCATCGGAAACAAGACGTGGCTCGAACATCCATCCTCCTTACGCCTGCAGCTTCTCCACTGCAGCCTTGAGCTCATTCACGCGGTCGGTCTTCTCCCACGTGAAGTCCGCGTCATCACGGCCGAAGTGACCGTACGCAGCGGTCTTACGGAAGATCGGGCGCCGCAGGTCCAGATCCTTGATGATAGCACCAGGACGCAGGTCGAACACTTCACGCACAGCGGCCTCTATGGTTCCCGCGGGAACGGTTTCCGTTCCAAACGTTTCAACCATAAGCGAGAGGGGTTGGGCTACGCCGATCGCGTAAGCGAGTTGGACCTCGCAACGGCGTGCGAGACCGGCTGCCACGATGTTCTTGGCAACCCACCGAGCTGCGTATGCACCGGAGCGATCCACCTTGGTGGCATCCTTGCCGGAGAACGCGCCGCCACCGTGACGCCCCATACCGCCGTAGGTATCAACGATGATCTTGCGACCAGTGAGGCCGGTGTCGCCCATGGGGCCACCCACTACGAAGCGACCGGTCGGGTTGACGAGAATCTCTGCCTCATCCCAGGGATAGCCGAAACTATCGAGGACCGGCGCGATGACGTGCTTCTGGAGATCCTCAGCTATGGTATCCACCTCGACATCGGGAGCGTGCTGCGTGGAAATGAGTACCTTATCGACCGATACGGGGCAATCATCCTCGTACACGAGCGTGACCTGGGTCTTGCCGTCAGGACGGAGATACTTCAGCGTGCCATCCTTGCGAACTGCCGTGAGCTTCTCAGCGAGACGGTGCGACATGACGATCGGGGTAGGCATGAGAACCTCGGTCTCGTCAGAGGCATAACCGAACATCATGCCTTGGTCGCCTGCGCCGATGAGGTCGAGGTCATCCACATCGCAAGCTTCTTCGATGTCGCATGCCTTCGCCTCGGCAGACTTGTCCACTCCCTGGGCGATATCTGCAGACTGACCGTGGATCATGTTGATGACTGCACAGGTCTGGGAATCGAAACCGTACTTCGCCCGGTTGTAGCCGATCTCCTCGATGACACCTCGTGCGATCTGCTCGATATCGATGTATGCCTGGGTGCGGATCTCACCGGTTACGACCACGATACCGGTGGTCACGAGCGTCTCGCATGCGACACGAACATTCTCTACGTCCGCAGATTCGCCAGCAGGCGAGATGTAGCCCTTCTCTTGGAGTTCAGTCTCCTTCGCAAGGATGGCGTCGAGTACAGCGTCCGAGACCTGGTCGCAGATCTTGTCAGGATGACCCTCGGTGACGCTCTCGGATGTAAACAGGTACGTACGTGCGTCGTTCTTCTCGCTCATGATGCCTCCAACGCCCGCCTTCTGCGGGTCCTCGAATCTTCGGGGAAAAAGAAATCCCCCTGTCCAGGGGGATCGGATACATGGCGCGTATAAGACTCCCCCATCTTCCAGACCATCCGGTCTGCCGAGATGTGGCACCGCGCCTTACCAGGCCGGTTGCCGGAGCTTCACGGGGCTCGGTCCCTCCGCTCTCTGTGATGCTTGCGCATCACCTCTTGATGAGTGGGACGACTATAGCATAGGGAGAAGCGTGCATTCATCGGACGTCCGGCGCACACGGATAGGTATTAAGTCTGAGTCGGATTACTT
>CAYVBA010000017.1:9133-26716 GCA_964448475.1 uncultured Coriobacteriales bacterium | reverse complement strand
ACAACGACGACGACGAGAGCAACACCACCCATAACGATAGGCCAATCACGCTGGGTGATCGCTCGGTAGATCTCGAACCCGATGCCGGGCCAGTTGAACACCGTCTCGGTGAGGATCGCTCCCGAGAGCATTGCCCCGAAGTCGACGCCGATATAAGTGACGACCGGGATCAGCGCGTTCTTGAGTGCATGCTTGACGATGACAGCGCGGGACGAGAGGCCCTTGGCGAACGCTGTCCGGATGTAGTCCATGCTCATGACTTCTAGTAATTGGGAACGCATGATACGTGCGGCATATGCCGTGGAAACCGAAGCCAACGTGATGGCGGGCAGGATGTAATGAGCCCAATCCTGGAACTCGGAGATGGGGCCTCCTGCACCGGAGATGGGGAGATGGAATGCGCCTCCTGTCCATTCCTTCATCTTGATACCGAAGAACAACTGGAGCAGCATGCCGAGCCAGAACGCGGGTACTGCGACCAGTATGGATGTGGAAAGCGTGACCAGGACGTCCCAGAACGAATAGCGTTTGATGGCTGAGATCATACCTGCAGCTATACCAACGATGATCTCGATCACGATGGCAGTCGCTGCGAGCCGTACCGTATAGGGGTATTTCTCAGCGAAGATATCCAGGACAGGCATCTTGCGCTGATATGAATCCCCCAAGTCGCCTTGGAGGAGCCCACCCACGTAATGGATGTACTGCTTCCACGTGGGCGTGGGGATGGGCTCCCCATTCTCATCCAAGATGGGCTGCCCTCCGGCATCCACTTCGATGAGGTTCTTAGCGGCTTTGATCTGCAGCTCGATCGCTGGGTCAAGCGCGCGCTCTCCCGCTATGAGCTTGATCGGGTCTCCTGGCACGATGTTCGTGAGAGCGAACAAGATGATGGTCACCCCGAAGAACACGGGGATGAACTGGAGGACCCTTCTGAGGATGTATCTGATCATACAGTGGACTCCACGTCAGTCTCTACACGTACGAACGGAGTGCCAGCAGAAGAGCAGCTGACACTCCGTCCAGTTTAACAGCTCGTAAGGTGCATCTAGCTAACTACTCGCTCAGCCAGCACTTGTGCAGGGCAGCGAGTTGGGTCGGGCCGAAGTACAGATCGTTCGTACGGGCCGAGCCGACGTACGTGTGGCGGTAGAACATGATGGGAAGGGCCGGCAGATCCTCACCGGTAAGCCTATCAGCCTCCTGCATGAGCTTGATGCGCTCAGCAGTATCCACGGTGTGGCGTGCTTCTGTCAGCGCTTCGTCGACAGCCGGGTTCTTGTACTGCGAACGGTTATCACCGGAGGTGCTGAAGAAGAGCGGATACAGGAAGTTCTCCATGATCGGGTAGTCAGCGACCCAGCCAAGACGGCCAATCTGGTAGTTGCCATCGGAGAGCGAGGTCAGATACGCTGCCCACTCCTCAGCCTGGATCTCAGCCTTGACGCCGATCGCGTCGAGGTCGGCTTGGATGAGCTGCATGATCTGCTCATGGCCACCACCTGAGTTGACGGAAAGAGTGATCTCGAGACCTGCGCCACCAGGGTAGCCGGCTGCTTCGAGATGCTGCTCTGCTGCTGCCTTGTCGTACTTAGCGGCTGCCCAGGAGCCTTCCTTGTAGCCTTCGATTCCAGGAGGCACGATACCGTCAGCGGGGATACGCGATCCCTCGAAGATGGTGTCGCAGATCGCCTGGCGGTTGATGGCGTAGGAGATTGCAAGACGGACGTCCTTGTTGGACATGACCTCGTCCTCGACGTTGACCGCGAGGTAGTAGGTGGAAAGCTGCGCGCCAAGAAGCGCTTGCTTGCCGGGCTGCACGGTATAGCCGTCTTCGGACTCGCCGTAGCGGCTTACGACATCGCTGATACGACCAGATGGGATCTGGCAGAAGTCCACGTTGCCGGCTTCGAACTCAGTGAAGGCGGTCTCAGGATCCTTGAAGATCATGAAGTCGATACCGTCGACGAGTGCTACGTCACCGTAGTAATCATCGTTGCGTACGACTTTGACATACTGGCTGTCTACCCACTCACCTTCCATCTTGAAGGGGCCGTTGCCCACGGGAGCCCTGAAGAAGGTCTGGAAGTCATCTGCTGCGCCACCGGAAGGAACAGGCGAGAGAGCGGGGTGTGTCACGACGTACGGGAAATCCGCATACGGTGAAACGAGAGTCACCACGAGAGTGTGATCGTCCGGAGTCTCGATCGCGAGCTCGGTGCCGGTGCCGGCGAGCATCTCGTCGTAACCCTTGATGGCTGCGAGGTGATAGGAGATGTCGGATGGGGTACCGGGGTTGGTCTCAGGGTTCGCTACGCGCTCCCAGGCGAACTTGAAATCCTTGGCGGTTACGGGATCACCGTTGTGGAACGTGGCGCCCTGGACGAGCTTGAACGTGAAGACATCAGCTGCGTCGTTGGCTTCCCAGCTCTCGGCAGCGAGGCCCTTGAGTTCGCCGGCCTCGAAGTCGTACGTGGTGAGGGTGTCGAACAGGTTGTAGCACACCTGCATACCCTCGGTCTCCTGTGCGTTGAACGGATCGATGGAGACAGGGTTGTTGATGTAGTACTTGAGCGTACCACCCTTGGTTGGTCCTCCTGCTGGCGCTTCTCCTGCAGGTGCTGTGGCGTCAGCGCTGTCACCGGAGCCCGCAGGGGTGCTGGGAGCCGGAGCCTCCTCTTCCTTCTTGCCGCAGCCAGAGAGTGCAGCCATGGCACCTGTAGCGAGTGCTCCCGCTACGAAGGCACGGCGTCCCAGGTGGGACGGGAACTTGCTTTCGTTCTCGACCATGTAACCTCCTTCATCGTGATATCGATCTCTCATTCGCATCAGATTGGATGGAGTCTCGATATCCTTAAGTAGCTCACGTATCCGTTACTGGATACAAGAAACGAGCCTATAGCCTTATAGTGTTTCTTTTTCGTAACCTAAATGCAAGTCCTAATACACTCGCCCCATATTCTCATACAGGGATTCGGCAGATGGCATCGATGTTGCGGGCGAGAAACCCGCGACCGTCATCAGCCGAGCATACCCTTGGGATAGATGATCATGAAGACCAGGAGACAGACCACGAAGATCACTGCCAGGACGACGGTGATACGTGTGAGGTTCTTCTCCACGATACCGGAGCTTCCCATGGAGGAGTGCATGCTCGAAGCGAGCATATCGGAGACACCGGTGCCCTTGCCGGAATGCATCAAGATGAATACGACCAGTCCGATGCCGGAAAGCGCCCAGATGATGAGGAACACGATGACCAGTGGGTTCACTTCTACTCCCAGTTAACGTTTCTATCAGAACGATGGTTCAGCATATCACAAGGAGCCCTGGTCCATATCCACTAGGAGAGAGCGTCCCGTCCAGGACTTCGGGGGATCGACCCCTATGATCCCGAGTAGCGTAGGTGCGACATCAGCGAGCTTGCCTCCAGCTTCATCGAGGACAGCGCCCTCCACACCGACCATGATGAGCGGGACATCGTTCAACGTATGAGCGGTGACGGGCAGGTGCTCCCCGTCCTCAGCGATGTCGAACATATGGTCCACGTTGCCGTGATCGGCCGTGATGAGAGCCGAACCACCGCGTTCCTCGACTGCGTCGAGCAATCTTCCGAGCTGCATGTCCACCGTCTCTACTGCTTCGATGGCCGCATCCATCACGCCTGTGTGTCCTACCATGTCGCAATTGGCGTAGTTCACGATGTAGATGTCCGCTGCGTCCTTCTCGATCGCATCCACGAGCTCATCGGTTAGTTCGACCGCGCTCATCGAAGGTTGCAGGTCGTACGTAGCCACCTTGGGTGAGGGGATGAGGAGACGGGACTCCCCTATCTTCTCGTCCTCCAGACCGCCGTTGAAGAAGAAGGTGACGTGGGCGTATTTCTCGGTCTCCGCAGCGTGGAGCTGGGAGAGGCCTTCGGATGCTAGGACGTCCGCGAGCACCGACTGCGGGTAGAGCTTCTCGAACGCGACTGCTGCCGGTAGATCGGGGTCGTAATCGGTGAGCGTCACGAACGAGACGGACGGACGCTCGAGCTCGAAGCCGGAGAACCGCGGTGCGATGAACGCGCTCGTGAGTTCGCGGGCGCGGTCAGGGCGGAAGTTGAAGAATATGACGGTATCGCCGTCCACGATGCCGGGGTTGTCGAGCACGATGGGCTCGATGAACTCGTCGGTCACTCCGCGTTCGTACGATGCCTCGAGTGCCTTCATGGGATTGGTCTCGGCTGTTCCCTCGCCCTCTACGATGGCGTTCCATGCGGCTTCCACACGATCCCAGCGGTTATCGCGATCCATCGCGTAGTACCTGCCCATGACGGAGGAGATCCGCGCGTGTGACGAGGTCTGCTCCGAGACGCGGGCGCAATACGCGGAGAGCCGCTCGAGATACCTCACACCTGAAGTGGGTGAGACGTCACGTCCATCCATAAACGCATGCACGTGGATGTCCGCGATCCCTTTACGGGCAGCCAGCTTGATGATGGCTTCGGCGTGGTCGAGCGAGGAATGGACACCGCCATCGGACACGAGTCCCATGACGTGCACGGAACGTCCCGAGACGAGTGCCGCATCGATCGCTCCGTTGATGACCACGTTACGCGAGAACGAGCCATCGGCTATGGCTTTGTCGATCCGTGTGAGTTCCTGATCCACGATCCGGCCGGCACCCAGATTGAGATGCCCGACCTCCGAATTACCCATCTGACCTTCAGGGAGACCCACAGCGTTCCCGCTGGCCTTGAGTCGCGTATGGGGCATCTGCGCGAAGAGACGATCCAGGATGGGCGTACGCGCTCGCGAGATGGCGTTAGCCTCCCCTTCTTCAGCCAAGCCGTAGCCATCGAGGATGGCGAGAAGGACGGGAAGATTGCGGTGTGACATCTACTGAGCCTCCAGAACGGAATCGATGATATCCACGAAGGCGTTCGCGTCGAGGGAAGCGCCTCCGATGAGCATACCGTCGATACCCTCCGCTTCCACGAAGAGCGTGGCGTTCCCCGGCTTCACGGAACCGCCGTACAGGATACGGAGTTCCTCGGTGACGACCTCGTTCGAGAGCTCCGCGACGGTTCCGCGTATCGCTCGCGCCACCTCAGCAGCATGGTCGGGTGTAGCTACGGCGCCCGTTCCGATGGCCCAGATGGGTTCGTACGCGATGACGACCTCATCCATGCGGCCGGCGGGAACGCCCTCGAGTCCTGCGCGCACCTGAGCGGTGACGTACGGGATCGTCTCACCCGCTTCATGCACGTCAGCAGGCTCCCCTACGCAGAGTATGGGGGTGAGTCCACCGGCGAGGAGTGCGTGGAGCTTCTGGTTCACGAGGGTGTCGGTCTCACCGATGATGCCACGGCGTTCGGAGTGTCCTACCAGGCCGTACTTGCAATCCAGGTCGGTGATCATGCGTACTGAGATCTCTCCGGTGACCGCGCCGTCGTCGAACGGACTCACATCCTGAGCACCCACGAGGAGCCGGGAGTCGTCGAACGCGATGACGTTGCTCACGCCTCTGAGCGAGACGAACGGAGGTATCAGCACAACGTCCACGGGATCCCATGCACGGGTCTCCTCGTTCACGATCTTCTGCGCGAGCGATACCGCTTCCGCATAGGTCGTGTTCATCTTCCAGTTCCCTGCGATCAACGGCCTGCGAGCCATACGTCCTCCTCGATATACGAGATGTCCCCTGAGGGGTTGTCAGTCCTCGAGATCGTCGAGGGCTTCGAGCCCCGGCAGCTCCTTGCCTTCCACGAGCCTCATGGAAGCGCCGCCGCCGGTAGATATGAACGAGACCCGATCCGCGAGACCGTACCTCTTGATAGCAGCGACGGAATCTCCCCCGCCGATGATCGAAGTAGCGTGATCGTTGTCCGCTACGGCGTGTGCGACGACTTCCGTACCGTTCGCGAACGGCTTCATCTCGAACACGCCCATGGGGCCGTTCCAGAAGATCGTCTCAGCACCAGCGATGACCTTCGCATACGCCTCAGCGGAACGGGGGCCGATATCCAACCCCATCATCCCCCGCGGGATCGAATCCACTTCGCACGTCACGATATCGGCATCTTCGCTGAACGCACTCGCTGCCACGATGTCTTCCGGAAGCATGAACTCGACATCGGCATCCTCAGCCTTGGCGAGAAGGTCGCGTGCACGATCCACCCACGACTCCTCGCAGATCGAGGTTCCCACCTCGTGACCGAGCGCCTTCAGGAAGGTGAAGCACATACCGCCACCCACGAGCAGCGCATCACACTTGTCGATGAGGGATTCCATGACGCCGATCTTGTCGGACACCTTGGAACCGCCGAGGATAGCCACGAACGGGCGCTCGGGTTCCGTCATCATCTCGGTGATGGTGGCGACCTCACGAGCCATGAGCTCGCCGCAGACGCTCGGCAGATGATCGGCCACACCGCACGTGGAAGCATGTGCTCTGTGACTCGCACCGAACGCGTCGTTCACGAAGATGTCAGCCAGACCTGCGAGTTCGCATGCGAACTCGGGGTCGTTCGCTTGTTCGCGCTTATCGAATCTCACGTTCTCCAGGAGGAGTACGTCACCGTCCTCGAGCGCGAGCACGGCCTCCTCGACGTCGGTACCGGTCAGTCCTGCTGCGTACTGCACTTCGATCCCGAGGAGCTCCGAGAGCGTGTCGACGACCGGGAGGAGTGAGAAGCCTTCCTCGAACCCCTCGCCGCTCGGGCGTCCGAGATGGGACAGGATCATGACGCGAGCGCCTTGATCCATGAGGTATCTGATCGTGGGTAGAGCAGCGCGTACTCTCGTGTCGTCCTGGACGACACCGTCCTTCAGTGGGACGTTGAAGTCCACGCGGACGAGTGCGCGCTTGCCTGCGACATCGATATCCCTGATTGATTTCTTCACGTGTCACTCCTCGAGATGGTTACGTCAGATCCCTCTCATGATAAACGAGCTCACCCGTCGCGTGATCGTGTACCTGCCTGAAGAGGAATCCGAACGGCGGCCGATACGAATCTATGTGGAAGTGGCCGGACCACCAGCGTTCGAAGGTGAGATCCGCCGCGATCCGATCGAGCCATTCCTCTGTGCTCGTATCAACGGTAGATTGATCGATCGTGGAGATGAAGGCGTCCAATGGACGGACCGAATAGGGTGCCGTGTGGGTCATGACATCATCCACTTCCCATCCGACCCGATTGAGTGCTGCCTCCACATCAGCTTTTATCCTCTCGTCCGGCTGTTCGTCCGCGAACCAGAGTCGGCCGTCCCTGAGCCGCCAGGGCTTATCGACCGAATACGCGCCGCCTATGACGAGGGTGCGTCGTCCTCCCAGATCGAAGATGGAGCCGTCTTCAGCGAACAGGATATTCGGGTACCGGGGCTCACGGTACACGGTACCCCCGCGCCAGGACAGCTCTTCGTATGAAGGGATGTTCTGGGGTCTGACCTCGTGGTTCCCATGGATGCATAGCATTGTTATGGGCAGATCCGCGATGACGCGCTTCAGATCCTCATCGGATTCGTCCCGCCAGTAATTGATACCGGCGTCTCCGAGGACGACGAGCACGTCATCGCGGGCCGTTCCCTGATGCTCGCAGAATCTCACGACCCTGCCGATGTAGCCATGCAGGTCACCCGTGACGTAGATCACTGGACTCGACGGTCCTCTCAGCGCACGAGGTACTTAGCCAGATCGACGACTCTCGAGGAGTAGCCGTTCTCGTTGTCATACCAAGCTATGACCTTGATAAGAGTACCTTCCCCACCGAGGACCATGGTCAGTTTGGAATCGAAGATGGCCGAGGCGGACGTGCCTATGACGTCCACCGAGACGATCGGGTCCTCCGTGTACTCGAGGATCCCAGCGAGCGGGCCTTCCGCTGCTGCCTTCATGGCGGCGTTGATCCGCTCCACCGAAGCGGGCTCTGAGAGCTCGACCGTGAGGTCGACCATGGAGCCGTTCGGGGTGGGAACGCGTGTAGCGAAGCCATCGAGCTTGCCCTTGAGTTCGGGGAGCACGATCGATACGGCACGTGCGGCTCCGGTCGTCGTAGGCACCATGGAGACCGCTGCGGCGCGAGCGCGGCGCAGGTCCTTATGACGAGCATCGAGGATGTTCTGGTCGGACGTGTACGAGTGGATCGTGTTCATGAAACCGCGCTCGATCCCGAATTCGTCCAGGAGCACCTTGGCTACGGGAGCGAGGCAGTTCGTGGTGCATGATGCGTTGGAGACCACATGGTCTTTCTCGCCATCGTATTCCTCATGGTTCACACCCATGACCAGCGTGTTGTCCACATCGGTGCCGGGTGCCGTGATGAGGACCTTGCGAGCACCGCCATCGAGGTGCTTGCCAGCAGTCTCGCCGGTGCGGAATTTACCAGTTGATTCGATGACCACATCCACGCCCAGATCTCCCCACGGAAGCTGTGAAGGATCGCGATCCGAGAGGCCCTTGATTCGGACCCCATCCACGATGAAGTCCATGCCGTCGACGACGAGCTCCTTATCGAAGCGGCCCATGATCGAGTCATACCGTACGAGGTGCGCGAGAGTCTCGGTGTCCTTGAGGTCGTTGATCGCAACGAGTTCGACCTCGGGGTCATCCATCAGAATGCGGAAGACATTGCGTCCTATCCGCCCGAACCCACTGATCCCAACTCTTACGGTCATGTGTTCATCCTCCTCGATTCGAATGTCGTGCATAGCATACTACCGTTAGTGCATCATGCGCGGGTCGATCATCCCTCCTGCGCAGGTCCGACCAATTCTTCCAATCTCCTGAGCCGATGGTAGACGGCTGACTTGGAGAGCGGTGGATCAGAGTGTTCTCCCAGCTCACGCAAGGAGAGATCCGGGAATCGCCTTCTAAGGTCCATGAACTCACGAAGTGCAGGAGGAATATCCGTTGATGAGATCTCCTGCTCCACACGTTCTATGAGACGTATCTGGTCGAGTGCCGCACTCGAACTGCGTCCTTGGTTTGCAAGCTCAGCGTTGACACGTCTGTTCACGTCATTGCGCACGGATTTGACTACACGGATACTCTCTATTTCGAGTGCCGATGAGTGAGCTCCCACGAACGCCATGAACGCGAGGATGTCCTCGGCGTTCTTCATGTAGACCGTGTAGCTGTTCCTTCGGGGCGAGAAGCGCGCGTTGATGTCGTGTTCCGCGAGGAGATCCACGAGCGCCTGCGCGAGTCCTTCGAACTGCGATACGAGCTCGAAGTGGAAATCACCTCGCGGATCGGACACGAATCCGCCGGCCATGAACGCGCCACGCAAGTACGCGGCCGCGCAGCATTCGTTGTCCACGAGGTGTCGCGGTATACCCTGCTCCAAAGCTCCTTCCGCATCCAGGATCCCCATGTCCACGAGCGCGTGGTCGAGTGCGGGTTGCGCGGGGATCTCCAGAAGGTAGTTACTGGTCTTGTGGAGCACGCTCTTGCGCGAGGTGAGATGAGGCCTCAAGTCGTACACGGCCTTCATGAGGATGATCACGGCACGTGCTACCGTGCCGGCTTCGGTCGCTATCTGGAGCGACCAATGTCCGCCACCACGGCCCGAGAGCGTCCCATCGATCCTGCAGAGCGCTGCCAACTGAGAACGCGAACACCCCTCACAGAGGGGCTGCACCCGGGAGAGCTCGTCCTTGACCTTCGCGGTGAACGACACTAACCGATCACCCCTCCGATCGTCTCAGCGAGCTTATCCACGTCGTGCCACGTAGGCTTATCAGGCACGATGAAGTCACGCGCGATGATGTAGGGTCCCATATCACCCAGGATCCTGATGATGGTCTCGTCGATGACGATGGGGCGGATGAACTGCTTCTCTATCTGCTTGATGGTGTGACCGA
Organism: uncultured Coriobacteriales bacterium; assembly: GCA_964448475.1. Classification (GTDB taxonomy): domain Bacteria; phylum Actinomycetota; class Coriobacteriia; order Coriobacteriales; family CAYVBA01; genus CAYVBA01. The sequence continues at coordinate 16,868 of CAYVBA010000017.1, read as the reverse complement.
GCGCACGTGCGCGCGCGTCGGCCTCGATCTGCTCGCCCGTCAGAGCAGTGAAGCTCCTCGTGGCGATTCCCGCCTGATCGTCATCCTTGGGTTTGTGCACGAGCATCACGTCGAGGCGGTCCTGCATCCCATGGTCGAGAAGAGCGCGCAGATGCTCTACAGCTGAAAGACCCCAGGTCTCCCCTTGCATGTCCGCCAATGAGCACACGAAGATCGTGGTCGCGGACGACTCATGGATCGCGTCGCGGATGCCCGGCACGAGGAGGTTCGGGATGATGGAGGTGAAGAGGGAGCCAGGCCCCAGGACGATGACATCGGCCTCGCGGATGGCCCGGACGGCGGGTTCATACGCATCAGGATGGTGCGGGATCAACCAGACGCGCTCGAGGGCCGTAGGACCCTCGCCGATGCGCGCTTGCCCATCCACGATGCGGCCGTCGCAAGTCATGCCCCCGAGCGTCACGCTCTCAAGCGTGGAGGGGAAGACGTAACCTTCAGCCGCGACGAGATGACCGCAGACCGATATGGCGTCCTCGAACGAGTCCGTCACATCGGCCAATGCGGTGAGCAGCAGATTCCCGAGCGCATGATCCTCTATGTACGGGAAGCGGTACGAGAACGCCTGCACGATCGGATCCTCGGGATCCGCGGCCATTGCCACGAGGCACTTCCGGATATCACCCGGAGGGATGATCCCGATCCTCTCGCGTAGTATCCCGGATGAGCCACCATCATCAGCCATCGCCACGATCGCGGTCGTATCGAGACCGAGCGACCGCAGCGCTCTGATGCTGTTAGGTTGGCCTGTCCCGCCACCGATGGAGACCGCTCTCATGGTCAGCTCTTCACTACTTCTGCGAACTCGATGTCGCGATCGAACGATGCGACCCGATACCCTCGCTCCCTGAGATGCTCCACCGTCTCCTGGGCGATGGCCACGCTGCGGTGTTGTCCGCCCGTGCATCCGATGCCGATGGAGAGGTGCTGCTTACCCTCGTGGACGAATCCGGACATCATGGTGTCCAGCAGCGAGTACCACGATTCCAGGAAATCCTTCGTCTCGGGTTGGTCCATCACGAAATCGTGAACGAGCTGGTCGTGTCCTGTCAGGCTGCGCATCGTGGGGTCGTAGTACGGATTGGGCAGGAACCTCACATCGATCATGATGTCCACATCCGTGGGTGTGCCGTGTTTGAATCCGAACGAGAAGACCGTGGTGTTCAACCCACGCGCGGGATTCACTCCCTCGAAGAGACTCATGATGCGGTGCCTGAGGCCCTTGGCGCTCACCTTGGTGCTGTCGACCACGATATCCGCCGCTTCGCGGATGCTCGACAGGGCTTCTCGCTCGCGCGCTATGATCTCCGGGATGGTCATGCCGTCCTGGAAGAGCGGATGCCTGCGCCTGATGGAACGGTAACGGGAGAGGATCGTCTCATCCGACGCATCCATGAAGAGAAGCACGTACTCCACTTCCCTGTCATCCAGTTTGGAGAGTTCATCGGTCAGCTCCGAGAAGAACTCCTGCGACCTCAAGTCGCAGACGACCGCCAACTTCCGCTGGGTTCCCGCGGGGAGTCCGAGCAACGAGACGAGCTGCTCCAGCAACGTGGGAGGCAGGTTATCTATGCTGTAGTACCCCAGGTCCTCGAAGATCCTGAGAGCCTCGCTCTTGCCCGCCCCTGACAATCCGGTGATGATCACCAGATCGGGGCCGTCGGAAACCACTTCAGCACCTACGGCCGATGAAGCACACATGGAGAACCCCTTCCGCCTCGATTGCGTTCAAGTATACCGTCTCGGTTCACCCACCGAGGTGCGGTACAATCTCTAGCCGTATCCCGAGGAGGTTCCGTGGACTGCACGCATTGCGGCGCACAACTCAAAGACCATGCGAAGTTCTGCCACGTCTGCGGCGGGGCGGTCAAACGACCTGCTATCAAGGACGAACACGCGGAGAACCGTATCGGCGACACGAGGATCCTCCCGGAGATAGCGCCTCTTCCGGACGAGAAGGACGGGGACGACAAGCGGTCCCGCAAGCGGAAGCGCAAGAAGAAGTCCGAGGATGAGGATCGCACGAGCGTGACACCCGCGCTCCAGCCACGACCTTCCGCTGTGGAAGCGAAACCTCCCAAGCAACGCTGGCGCGATCTCTCCCCAAAGGAACGATCCCGGAGAGTGAAGCGGATCGTCACACCCATCGCTCTTCTCGCCAGCTTGGCCGCTCTGGCCTTCGCAGGATACTTCATCTACTCGTATCTCTCGCAAGCAGGGAAACTGCAACTCGTCGAGGAGAACTTCCCCGACCCCGCGTTCCGCTCCGCTCTCGCGGAGTTCGACCTGGATGGTGACCAAGCGCTCGACGAATCGGAGATCGCGCGGGTGACGGCGCTCTCCGTTCCGGAATCGTCGATCGTCGACACGAAGGGGCTCTCGCATTTCTTCAACATCGAAGAGCTCGACCTGAACGGTAATGAGATCGCATCGATCGGACTCAACGCACTGCCCAAGCTCCGGATGGTCGATCTGTCGTCCAACTCCTTGAAGCAACTCGATGTGAGCGGACTCTCGGCGCTCGAGCGCCTGGATGTGTCCGATAACGACCTCACGGAGATCGGCTTCGGCACGCACCCTGTGCTGACCACCTTGGACGTCTCCGGTAACTCGCTGAAAAGCATCGACACTTCGGAGATGCCGTTGCTCGCGACGCTCGACGTCTCGGACAACGATCTCACCGCGCTCGACATCTCGCAGAACCGCGCGCTCGCATCTCTCACAGCGACCGAGAACGACATAGCCGAACTCGACTTCACCGTCCACCCCGAGCTCAGGCACATCGTGTACGACCCTGATACCGATGTGGTCATCGCGCTGATCGACTACTTCTTCCCGGATGATGGATTGCGGGAAGCTCTCGCCACCACGGATGCGGACGGCAACGGCCGACTCTCCTCCGCTGAGCGAGCAGGTATCACGACACTCGACCTCACCGATTACGGGATCACCGATCTCACCGGTCTCACGTTCTTCCCTTCACTCGAGAACCTTACGCTCGACGGTAACTCCATCGAGACCTTCGAATCCACCGCCTTCCCAGCGCTGAAGGAGCTCTCGGCGAGAGGTGCGGGACTCACCAGCGTGGATGTCACCGGATCCCCTGAGCTCATCTCATTGGACGTGAAGGACAACGCACTCTCGGGACTCGACCTCTCCACGCAGACGAAGCTCGTGCATCTCAACGTCATAGGTACGGGGCTCAGCTCCATCGCACTGGACGATCTCTCGGGCTCGCTCACGAGTCTCTACGTGGATCCCTCGATGGAAGTCTCGGGAGTCGTGGCCAAGACGGAGGGCATGTTCCCCTCCGCTGCCTTCCGTGACCTCGTGTTCGGCCTCGGAGCCAACGCGAACGAGGACCACCTGCTGACGCCGCAGGAGATCTCGTCGATCACGAATCTCGATGTCTCCGGGAAGGGACTCGTGTCCATCGCCGGCGTCGGATACCTGAGCGCCATCACGACGCTCGATTGCTCCGGCAATGACCTCACACAGCTGAGATTGAGATCCAACCCTTCGCTTCAGACGCTGAACTGTTCGGATAACGACATCGCGAGCCTCGACATCTCCGGTGCGACGGGACTCCGCGAACTCGACGTCTCGGACAACGAGCTCACCGCGCTGGACATCTCGAAGAATCCTGAGCTCCGGATGCTGAGAGCCACCGGCAACGACATCTCCGTGATCTCGATCGCCAACAACCCGCACCTCTCGCCGTTCGGGTTCAACATGTTCATGGATTTCGGAGTCCGCCCACTCTGGGGAGACGACTAATCGGTCACGTCATCGGAGGATTCAGGATCGGTCTGCCTCAGTACGGCGAAGACCTCTTCCGCTACCTCGCGCGGGATACCAGGGACGGCAGCGATCTCCTCGAGCGTGGCCGATCGCATCTTCCGGACGGAACCCAACTCCTTCAGAAGCGCTCGCTTGCGCTTGGGGCCGACACCCTCCACATCATCGAGCACGCTGGCCGTCATGGCCTTGGCGCGGATCTCCCGGTGATACGTGATGGCGAAACGGTGCGCCTCGTCCCGGATCTGCTTGACCATGTAGAGCGAGGCGGATCCGCTGGGAAGCACCACGGGGCCCTCCGGAGACCAGGGGACGAAGAGCTCCTCATCCGCCTTGGCGAGGCCGGCCACCGGTATGTCGAGTCCGAGTTCCGCCAGCTGTGAGAGCGCAGCGTTCAGTTGCGGTTTACCACCGTCGACGATGAGGAGATCGGGTCTGGAACCGAATCGCTCATCATCCATACGTTCGGGCGAGTAGCGGCGTCCGAGCACCTCCTGCATCATGGCGAAATCGTTCGCCTCCTCCGACTCCATGCGGATCCGGAAGCGGCGGTACTGAGAGGTGTCAGGCCGTCCGTTGGAGAACACTACCATGGATGCGACGGAATGCTTGCCATGGATCGTGGAGACGTCGAAGCACTCGATCCTCATGGGAGGCGCAGGCAACGCGAGAGCACTCTCCAGCTCGATGAGCGCGAGGTTCCTACGTTCGTCGTCGTACCGTGTGCGGACCTTGAAGCGCATGAGGGTGTGCTTGGCATTTCGATCCGCGAGTTCGAGGAGCCGTTTCTTCTCGCCCCGCTGAGGCACATGGACGGTCACACGGCGGCCATGGCGCTCGGAGAGCCAGTCCGAGAGGAGGTCGGCGTCGGGGAGGTCGATCGGGACCTCCACTTCGTCGGGCAGGTCGGTCACTTCGGCGTAATAACGCTTCATGAAGCCTTCCACGAGCTCCGTCATGGGGACATCGAGCCCCTTGGTGAGCACGAACTCGTTGGAGATGATGACGCGCCCTTCACGCACGACGAGCACGTGAGCACCGGCGATGGTCTCCTCCCGGAAGAACCCGAGAGCGTCGATGTTGATGGGGCGCGGGAAGACGACCTGTTGCGAGTCCTGCAGCTTACGAATGGTGGCGAGACGATCGCGCACACGCGCGGCGCGTTCGAAGTCGAGGGCAGCAGCAGCTTCATGCATCTCGGTTTCGAGCTCGCGGATGAACTCGGTGCGATGACCCGAGAGGAACCGCATGACACGCTTGACCTGCTCGCGGTAGGACTCGAGATCGACCTCGCCCACGCACGCGCCAGGACCCTTGCCTACGTGGAAGTCGAAGCAGGGTTTGCCGCTCTCGGACAGGATGAGCGGTGCGATACCGGCATCCTCAGGTGTGGCCTCGAACCTGCGCTTCACCCGCTTCCACTCGTTGCAGCGCGCCGAGCAGATGGGGACGATGCGCCTGACGATATCTATGGTCTCGCGTGCCGCGCGGGAGTCGGTGTACGGGCCGAAGTAGCGCGTTCCGGGCCGGTGTTTCTCGCGCGTGTACTTGATAGCTGGGAAGAGGTCGTCACAGGTGATGGCTATGAAGGGGTAGCTCTTGTCGTCCTTGAAGTCCACGTTGTACGGCGGACGGTGCTGCTGGATGAGGTTCTTCTCCAGGATGAGGGACTCGTGTTCGTTCGTGACCACCACGTACTCGAAATCGGCCACGCGTGCCATCATGAGTGGGATCTTCTCGCGCTCATCCTGATCCAGGATGTACTGCATCATCCGTGCACGGAGGTTCTTCGCCTTACCTACGTAGAGGACGTCCCCTTCAGCATCCTTCCACACGTAACAGCCCGGTCCCGTAGGAACCTGGGAGACACGTGCGCGCAGGTCGAGATCGCGTTCCATACCCTCCGTCACTCCTTGAAGCGGTGGCGGTACGGCTCGGATACGTTTCCGGATGGCGGGAGCTCTTCGGACACACGCTCGGACGTGGGTTCAGGCACCGGCTCACGCTTCTTCTTAGCGAGGCCGAACTTCCCGAGCACCGCTCCGAGCACGCGTCGGATGTAGCGCGACTCCTCCATCCCCAACATGATGGAGAGTCCGTACGAACCGAGCAGAGCTACGATCCCTGAGATGACCACGTAGACGAATGCGATAGGGATGGATCCGTGGAACGGGGTGATGAAGCAATCCAGAGCGTACAACACGCCCCCACCAGCCATGAGTCCCACGACCGTGATGCCGAGCGTGCGCACGAGCGTACGGACACCCAGGTGGAATCCTTTTCCGAAACGCCATCTCAACCACGCGAAGACACCGAAGACGCAGAGCGCGTTCCCGATGACCTCGGCGACGGCGATACCCGGGAGTCCCATCCGCGCCACGAGCGGGAACATGATGAGCACCTGGATAGACAGTGCGATGACGTCGATGATGGCGTACGTGAGCATCTTCCCGAGCGACGAACACACTTTCACGAGGTACGCCTTGAACGAGAAGAACGGAAGCGCCGGCGCGAGCCACATGAGGTAGGTGGAGACGCTCTCGATACCTTCCTGCGTGAACGCGCCCATCCGGTAGATCGTAGCCAGGGGCACTGCGAATATCGCGAGGAACGCCGCGAACGGGACGATCAGGAAGATGATCTGCTTCACGCCGGAATTGAGCGTCCTCACGTACGTTGTGAAGTCCTTCCCCGCCGCATGATCGGAAAGCTCCGTGAACAGCACGGTCGTGATGGGGATCACCAGGAACGAGTGCGGCAGCGTGTACCAGAGACGCGCGTAGGCCATGGTGGCCGTACCTGCGGAGTCGACACCCAGAGCGCTCGCACTCTGCATGAAGACAGCGACGGAGGAAGCCGCCGTCACGATGATCGCCGGGATGCCCAGCTTAAGAGTGGCGATAAGACCGGGATCCTTCAGATCGATGTGGAACCTGAGGGAGATGCCCTGCTTCCTGATGGAGGGAAGCTGCGTAGCTGCTTGGATGAAGACGCCGAGCGAGGTTCCCACCGCGAGCCACACGAGCGCCATCTGGGCATCGGTCTTCACGATGAAGACGTAACCGATGAACGTGGCGATGGTCACCAGGTTGTTGAAGATTGGCGCGATAGCCGGCTTCACGTAATCCCGCTCGGCGTTGAGCAAGCCGGAGAAGATGGCACTCATCCCGTAGAACAGCACCTGGATGGCGAAGAACATGAAGAAGAACGTAGCCAGGCGGTAGACCTCGGGATCATCAGACATGAACGTCTGTAAGCTCATGATCTGCGGCGCGAAGATCGTGCAGACGATGGCCACGACGGCAAGGAACACGCCGGTGATGGAGAGCAGGTTGGATGCGTACTTGGAAGCAGCCTCAGGGCTGCGGTTCTTCTTCAGATCCATGTAGACCGGCAGGAACGCCGTCACCAACAACCCGCCGATGACCATCTCGTAGAGAAGGTTGGGTAAGTTGTTGGCTGCCTGGTACGCGCCCGAGGTGACCGTGTGCCCGAGCGCGTACGCCATGGCCCACGTGCGGATGAAACCCGTGATGCGCGAGACGATGATCGCGACGCTCATAAGCGACGCCGATCTGCCTATGGATTTGACTTCCTGATCTGCCACGGGGCTCCTCGGACGATTTCGATGAGCCACCATTCTAGTGCATGCGCTTGCTCCCGGTTCTCAAGCTCACGCCCCGCACATGACACCCATCATCGGTCGGTGAAGCGCTCCACGTCGTCCTCGCGATCGATGGCGATCTCAGGATCGGCCATCTTCGTCTCGTCTATCGAGGTCTCCTCATCGTCCACGTACTTGGCGCGATGGACCTCGTCAGCGGGATCGATGTCGTCCTCGTCCTCATCATCGGCAAGAAGGTCGAGATCCTCGTCCTCA
>CAYVBA010000017.1:0-9033 GCA_964448475.1 uncultured Coriobacteriales bacterium | reverse complement strand
TCCTCGTCCTCAGGATCCTCATCCTCGTCCTCGGGTGCACTCGCGGCTTCCACGAGCTCCCTGTAGCCCACTTCGAGCTCCTTCAGGCCGTCCTTCCCGATGCGCTTCTTGGCACGCGGGAAGAAGTCGTCCTCTTCGACTTCGAAGTGGTACTCGAGCAGATCCAGCAGGACGTCCATCTTCGCGAACCACGCAGGATCCTCGAGATCGACGGTCTGAAGCGCATCCAACTGCATGATGATGAGGTCATGCTGAGCGACCATCTTCTCCAACAGCGTGCGACCCTTGGTGCTCTCGAGTTCCTCAGCCTCGGCGAACAACACCGCTTCCTCAGCCTCGAAATGCGTCCTCAGACCGGAATCGAACTCCGCGAACTTCTCCTCGAGGCCTTCGGTGTCGGTCACGTCGAAGAACTCCTCGCCCATCTCGATGAACCGTCCATGCACCTTCTTGATGTCTTTGAGAAGCGACATGTCCACCCCTTCCGACGAAGTTCGTACATCAGAGTTCGGATACCCGTATCAGCTCAGGATCTGCTTCAGGAATCGGCCGGTATGGCTTCCTTCCACCCAAGCAACTTCTTCAGGGGTGCCGACGGCCACGAGCTGCCCTCCCCCGTCACCGCCCTCGGGTCCGAGGTCGATCAGTCGGTCGGCCACCTTGATGACATCCAGGTTATGTTCGATCACGAGCATGGTATTGCCCGCATCCACGAGACGCTGCAGCACGCTGAGCAGCTGACGCACGTCTTCGAAGTGAAGGCCTGTCGTGGGCTCATCCAGGATGTAGAAGGTGTTACCCGTCTGCACACGGTGCAGTTCCTTGGCGAGTTTCACACGTTGAGCTTCACCACCGGAGAGCGTCGTGGCCGGCTGCCCCAACCTCACGTATCCGAGCCCTACGTCGTAGAGCGTCTGCAGCTTGCGTGCGATCCGCGGTATGGGCGAGAAGAAATCGAGGGCATCGGTCACGTACATGTCCAGCACCTCGGAGATGCTCTTCCCGCGATACTTCACCTCGAGCGTCTCGCGGTTGTAGCGCGCGCCATCGCAGACCTCGCACGGTACGTAGATGTCGGGCAGGAAGTGCATCTCGATCTTGATCTGACCATCACCTTGGCAGGCCTCGCAGCGACCACCCTTCACGTTGAAGGAGAAGCGTCCCGGAGAGTATCCGCGCGCTTTCGCATCAGGGGTGGACGAGAAGAGCTTGCGGATGTCGTCCCAGAGCCCTATGTAGGTAGCCGGGTTGGAACGCGGTGTCCTACCGATCGGCGATTGGTCGATGTTGATGACCTTGTCGAGTTGCTCGTAGCCGGTGAGCTTCTTGAACGCACCCACCGGACGTTTGGAGTTGTTGATCCTGTTCGTCAGCGCCGGTGAGAGCGTATCGGTCACGAGTGAGGACTTCCCTGAGCCGGAGACACCGGTGACTACCGTGAAAGTACCGAGCTCGATATCCACATCGATGCCCTTGAGGTTGTTCTCGGAAGCTCCTGTGATGGAGAGCACGCCCTTCTCGCCCGTCCTACGCTCTTCGGGGATCTCTATGCTGCGCCTACCTTCGAGGTAATCAGCCGTGAGGCTCCTCGTACAGCCCAGGATCTCCTCGGGAGTGCCGGAGCAGACGATCTCGCCGCCCTTCTCGCCCGCACCCGGACCGATGTCTATCACGTAGTCCGCTGAGCGTATGGTGTCCTCGTCGTGCTCGACCACGATCACGGTGTTCCCCAGATCGCGGAGGTGCTGGAGGGTGGAGATGAGGCGCTCGTTGTCACGTTGGTGGAGGCCGATGGAAGGCTCATCCAGGATATAGAGGACGCCCATGAGACCGGCGCCGATCTGCGTGGCTAAGCGGATACGCTGCGCTTCACCACCGGAGAGCGTAGCTGCAGCACGATCGAGCGTGAGGTAGTCGAGACCCACATCCAGAAGGAAGCGGAGACGCTCGACGATCTCCTTCACGATGCGTGCGCCGATGAGCTTCTCGCGGTCGGTGAGTTCGAGTGATTCGAAGAACCCGAGCTCATCGCGGACCGACATATGGGTCACGTCATGGATGGATCTGCCACCCACAGTGACGGCCAGGATCTCCGGGCGTAGACGGGTGCCTGAACATTCGCTGCACGGGACTTCGGCGATGAACTCCTCGAAGCGGGCACGGGCCTTGTCGGTGCTCGCTTCCTCGTAGCGGCGGTAGACGATCATGCGCGCACCCGAGTACTTGGTGAACCAATGTGTGTTGCGTCCGTCACGGGTGACGTAGTCCACACGGATCTTCTTGCTGCCGAGGCCCTCCATGAAGACCTTCTGGGCTTCGGCTGGAAGGTCCTCCCACGGAGTGTCCACGGAAACGCCTATATGCTTGGCGACCGCCGCAAGGATCTGCGGGTAGTAGCTGGAACGGCCTGCGAGCGGCTCGATCGCGCCTTCCGCGATGGAGAGCGAAGGGTCGGGAACGAGGAGCTGGCCCTTGACCTCCTGCGTGAAACCGAGCCCCGTACAAGAGGGGCATGCGCCGTACGGCGCGTTGAACGAGAAGTCGCGTGGCTGGAGCTCGTCCAACGAGTAGCCGTGGATAGGGCACGCGAGGGCCAAGGAGTATTCGATGACCTCTTCATCCCCGTCCTTCTCGCCCAGGAGGACGACCGCCACATTGCCACCGGAGAGGTTCGTCGCGTTCTCCACGGCTTCGGCCAGACGCGGGCGGACACCGTCCTTGAGGACGAGACGATCCACGATGACTTGGATGTCATGCTTGAACTTCTTGTCGAGGACGATCTCCTCATCGAGCGAGCGCACCACACCATCCACGCGCACGCGCGCGTAGCCTTCTTGGCGCAGACCCTCGAGGAGATCCTTGAACTCCCCTTTACGGCCGCGGACGACGGGTGATCCTACGAGGGCTCGCTGGCCGTCGGCGTAGCTCATGATCTTGTCGGTGACCTCGTCGGTCGTCTGACGCTCGATCACGCGACCGCATTCAGGACAATGCGGCGTGCCGATGCGCGCGAAGAGCAGACGCAGGTAGTCGTAGATCTCGGTCACCGTTCCCACCGTGGAGCGTGGGTTCTTGCTCGTGGTCTTCTGGTCGATCGATACCGCCGGTGAGAGACCGTCTATGGAATCGATATCGGGCTTGTCCATCTGCCCGAGGAACTGACGTGCGTATGCTGACAGCGACTCGACGTAGCGGCGTTGCCCTTCCGCGTAGATCGTGTCGAATGCGAGTGATGATTTACCCGAGCCTGAAAGGCCTGTTATGACGACCAATCGGTCGCGTGGTATCTCCAGATCGATGTCCTTGAGGTTGTGCTCCCGAGCGCCGCGTATGACTATAGAATCCTGGGACACGGATTCCCTCTCTTCCCATGATCGGTTTCGGACGAACTCCGAAGTGTACGTTATCCGTGTGCTCGTGATATGTTTCCCAATCGGGTGTATCCTGCTCGAAGCGAAACTGTTTCCATAAGTCTCTCGTATAAGGAGTGGAGTATGTCAGGTTGCTCAGATTGCGGTTCGGCCTCCGGAGCTGAAGCTCCCGAGGAATTCGGAACGGAGAAGCAGAACGAGCTCTCCAGCATCAAGCGTGTCATCGGAGTCGTCTCCGGCAAGGGTGGCGTCGGTAAGTCGCTCGTCACCGGGCTTCTCGCCTCGGCCATGAGCCGCAAGGGTTACAAGGTCGGCGTCCTGGACGCTGACATCACCGGACCCTCGATCCCCAAGATCTTCGGTGTGGGCGATCATCGCCTCACGGGTGTCGGTAACACCATATTCCCCGCCGAGACCGCCAACGGCGTGAAGGTCATGTCCATCAACCTCGTGCTCGAGGACGAGACCGATCCCGTCATCTGGCGCGGTCCGGTCCTGGGTAACGTCATCAAGCAGTTCTGGTCCGAAGTGGGCTGGGGTGAGATCGATTACCTCTTCGTGGACATGCCTCCGGGAACGGGCGACGTCGCGCTCACCGTCTTCCAGTCGCTCCCCGTGGATGGTCTCGTCATCGTGACCTCCCCGCAGGACCTCGTCTCCATGATCGTGGCCAAAGCCGTCAAGATGGCCGACACCATGAGCATCCCCGTCCTGGGTCTCGTGGAGAACATGTCCTACCTTTCCTGCCCGAGCTGTGACGAGAGGATCGAGGTCTTCGGCAAGAGCCACGTGGAGGAGACCGCCAAGTCCTTCCGTCTCCCCGTCCTGGGTCGTCTCCCCATCGATCCCGAGATCGCGCAGAAGTGCGACGCCGGTGACGTGGAGAGCGTCGAAGTCGACGGCCTCGACGACGCGATCGAGGTGCTCGAGGGTATCGAAGCCCACGATGTCCCGACCGTCTCCGGAGAAGAAGCGGATGGCGAAGCCTAAGCTCCCTCGACAGACGGAAGTCTGCATCATAGGTTCCGGACCAGCCGGCCTCGCTGCCGCTCGCACGCTCGAGCAGCACGGGGTCGGCTTCTCCGTTCTGGAGGCCTCCTCCAGACCCGGTGGCCTCATCCTGGCCTCGGGCAACGGTCGCTGCAACTTCACGAACACGGGCGCCGCACCTGAGAGCTATAACGCACCGGATTTCGTACGATCGGTCGTATCCGATCATGCGGGACGGGAAGCCACGGCGCTCATGGAGAGCTTAGGTGTCCTGCCTCGCGTCATCGATGATCGTGTCTATCCACGCACCCTCTCATCACGCACCGTTCTGGACGCGCTCATCCGCGGGATCGGAAACCGGATCCACGCCGATGCGGACGTGACCGACCTCGAACCGCTCGCGTCAGGCTTCCGCATCCACACGACCGAAGGCGACATCTCATGTAACGCCGTGATCGTCTGTCCGGGCTCGGCGTCCTACGGACTCCTCGAACGCACCGGCCACACGGTGGAGCCGCTCGAGCCGCGTCTCTGCCCTCTGAGATGCGAAGGTCATGACCTTCCTCGTCTGAAGATGTGGGACGGCGTGCGGACCGATGCGCATGTGAGTGTTGTCTCAAGAGGGTCCACCATCTGGAACGGCACGGGTGAAGTGCTCTTCCGTCCGTACGGATTGAGTGGCATCGTCATCTTCGAAGCATCCCGGTTCGCCACGATCGGTGATGAGATCGTCTGTGACGCGATACCCGAGCTCGATGAGATGGCGGTACAGGGGATCCTGGAGAGCCGCGTGAGCGATGGCTGGAACCGTGAGGACCTCCTCACCGGCATCGTGCACCCTAAGCTCGCGGCCGGTCTCCTCGAGCACGTAGGAAGCACGATAGAAGGACTCCCCGCCCTTCTCGCCCGGAAACTCACGTCCCTCCGGTACACGATCACGGGATTCGAGACCTCCACGAAGCCTCAAGTCATGCGTGGCGGTGTCGCGCTCGGTGAGGTCGATCCCGAGTCGCTCGAGTCGAAGCTCATGCCCGGTCTTCACTTCGCAGGTGAAGTGCTGGACGTGGACGGAGCGTGCGGCGGTTTCAACATCACGTGGGCGCTGCTCTCGGGTCGACGAGCTGCCGTGAGCATCGCGAGGCGCGTCCGCTGATCAGCTCCGCGGCTTGAACCGCTTCCTACGACCGTAATCGCTCCCCTTGCGAGCCGTCTTCTTGAGGTTGTCCAGGATGGCCGTCTCTTCCGAACCCTCCAGTTCCGCGCGCAGCTTCACCACCTGGTCACGGAGGCGTGCGGCTTCCTCGAAATCGAGCTTCTCGGACGCTGTCGCCATCTGCTCCTCGAACATGTCTATGATCCGCATGACCTCGGCGCGCGGGAGCTCTGCGAGCTCAGCCGCCACCGCCTCGCTCGTGGTGGCCTCCTCTTCCTCAGGAGTCTGCGCGAGGAAGCTGGAGATGTCGTTGATGGCCTTGCGGATGGATTGCGGCTCGATCCCGTGCTCCTCGTTGAACGCCATCTGAATAGCACGGCGGCGCGCCGTCTCATCGATCGCTTCCTTCATGGAGCCGGTGATGGTATCCGCGTACATGATCACGGAGCCCGACACGTTACGAGCTGCACGCCCGATCGTCTGGATAAGCGAACGCTTGTTCCTGAGGAACCCCTCCTTATCAGCGTCGAGGATCGCGACGAGCGACACCTCGGGCAGGTCGAGACCCTCGCGCAGCAGGTTGATTCCAACGAGTACGTCGAACTTACCTTCACGCAGCTCGCGGAGGATCTCCACGCGCTCGAGCGTCGCGATGTCCGAGTGCATGTAGTTAGCTTTCACCCCATGATCGAGCAGATGATCAGTCAGATCTTCGGCCATCCGTTTGGTGAGCGTGGTCACGAGCACACGCTCTCCGCGGGATGCGCGCTCCTTCACCTCGTCGAGGAGGTCATCGATCTGACCCCTCACAGGTCGAACCTCTACTTCAGGGTCGAGAAGCCCGGTAGGTCTGATGATCTGCTCCACCGTCTCAGTCGCAACTCGCTCCTCGTAATCTCCGGGAGTGGCCGATACGTAGATGAACTGCGGTATACGCTGCTCGAATTCATCGAACCGGAGAGGCCTGTTGTCGAGCGCACTCGGCAAACGGAAACCATGCTCGACGAGCGTAACTTTTCTACTGCGGTCACCTTCGTGCATGCCGCGGATCTGCGGTACGGTGACGTGGCTCTCATCGATGATACAGAGCATGTCCTTCGGGAAGTAATCGATGAGAGTGAAGGGAGGCTCCCCGGGAGCACGACCGTCGAGGTGGCGTGAATAGTTCTCGATACCGGAGCAGAAGCCCATGGTCTCGAGCATCTCCAGATCGTAATCGGTCCGCATCTCCAGACGTTGTGCTTCGAGGAGCTTCCCGTCGGCTCTGAGCTCGGCAACTCGGCTGTCACGCTCAGCACGGATGGTGTTGAGTGCGGCTTCGATCTTCGGGCGCTCCGTCACGTAGTGCGACGCAGGCCAGATGGGGATCGAATCGTATTCGTTGATGACCTCACCTGTCACGAGGTCGACCTCCGTGATGGACTCCACTTCGTCCCCGAAGAACTCGATGCGAAGCGGATGATCTCCGTAAGCTGGGAAGACATCGATCGAGTCACCACGTACTCGGAAATTTCCACGAGCGAGATCGTAATCATTACGGTCGAACTGGATCTCTATGAGATCGTAGATGAACTTATCGCGATCGTACGGGACATCCTTATCCAGGAAGACAGCCATGCCAGCATAGTCCTGCGGAGAACCGATACCGTAGATACACGAGACACTGGCAACCACGATGACATCACGACGCGAGAGTAGCGCTGAGGTTGCTTGATGTCGGAGTTTCTCGACCTCTTCGTTGATGGACGCATCCTTCTCGATGAAGGTATCGGTTGTAGGCACATATGCTTCCGGCTGGTAGTAGTCGTAGTAGGAGACGAAGTAGACGACTGCGTTCTCGGGGAAGAACTCGCGGAGCTCAGCTGCGAGCTGTGCTGCCAGCGTCTTGTTGGGAGCCATGACGAGGGTCGGCTTCGAGACCTCCTCGATCGTCTTGGCCATGGTGAACGTCTTACCCGAACCCGTCACTCCAAGGAGGGTCTGATAACGCACTCCGCCATCGATGTTCTTCGCGAGTTCGGCTATCGCTTGTGGTTGGTCGCCGGCAGGCTCGTAAGGCGAGACGACCGTGAAGTCCCTTCCGCTCGTCTCCTCTACTCCGAATCGGCGAAGGTCACCACTGCGTCGCTCTACTGCGGTCGTCGGGTCCTGTGGCACGCGATCTCCCCTCTCGGAGCCATCTCACCCGAAGGCATCGGGATGAAGCTCACGATATCTGGATTCAGTATCCTGCACACGACGGACGTATGCTCGTGTCTCCGAGATGTCTATGGCATCTTCGAACGCACCGCCTGCATCTATCCAACGCTGCGCGCGTGTCGGTCCTGCGTTGTATGCAGCGAGCGCTACGGTCTTGTTATCAAACCTCTCGAGCAGATATCCGAGATATGCCGTGCCGATCCTGATGTTATGATCAGCATCGTCGAGCATCCCGGGGTCTGCTGTCTTCTCGCCCAACATACCGGCATCGATCACATGTCGAGCCGTTTCAGGCATGACCTGCATGAGGCCTCGCGCGCCCGCGTGGGACTCCGCATCCTCATCCCACCCAGATTCCACCTTGATGACGGCGAGCACGAGGTACGGGTCGACGCCACTGTCTGCTGCAGCTTCCTCGATGGCTCCGAGGTGCTCCAGCTTGTACGCCCCCGGCGTGTTCGAGTTCAGCAAGTACCCTATGGCTGTAGCTATGGTGCATCCGATGAATAGCACGCTCACTGCTATGAGTAGACGTTTGATGAGTGACGAGCTAGCTCTGCGAGCACGTCGTTGATCCGCCCTTCTCGGCGTGGGACTCACACGGGTGCTCCTCCTGCGGGACTTAACCACGTCGCGCCTCCTCAAGCGCACTCTTCCACCACGCATCAAGCTCACGATGTAGGTCTTCGGCGGCCCCGTCGTTCACTATGACGATGTCCGCGAAGTCACGATACTCAGCGCTCTCCGGCTGTCGTGCCATACGGTTTTCCACGTCTTGAGGATCGAGACCCCGTGAGACCGCACGCTCGAACCTGAGTTCGGGGTCCGCATCCACGCAGAGGGTCACATCAATCAGATGCTCCATACGATCGAGTACCTTCAGCAATGGAACCTGCACGACCACTATGGCACCGCGCGTCGTAGCACACGAACCCCCGATCACGAATGATGCGAATCGTTCGAGAATAGCTGGGTGCATGAGGGAATCGAGGTCCTCGGTGTCTTCGGGTGTAGCGAAGGCTCTTCGGGCGAGAAGCTCGCGATCGAGCGCACTCGAGTCATCTATCAGGTCATCTCCGAATCTAAGAGCCAGCTGTGTGAGCAAAGGGGACCCCGGCTCGACCACTTCGCGCGCTATCATATCGAGGTCGATGATGGTCGCACCTTTCTCGCCCAGATAGGATGCAGCACACGACTTACCAGCTGCTATGGGGCCTATGAGAGCTACTACGTACATATCACCGACCTCGTTCAAGCGTATCCCAGTAAAGCAGGACCGCGCCTTTCGACGCGGTCCTGGATGGTACGTTATCTGCGTGA
>CAYVBA010000016.1:3305-26737 GCA_964448475.1 uncultured Coriobacteriales bacterium | reverse complement strand
CGAGGCCTGCGTTGTACCTGATGTGCCGCGTGAGCATGGCTTCCTTCAGCACGGGAAACGGCTTGAGCCAGGTCCTGAGCAGCAGCTCCAGATGCTGCCTTCCTTTCACGTAGCCCGCGCATTGCGTGAGCACCATGACGTGCCGGGTGAACCCGAGTGACTCCGCTACGTCGATCGGGATCGATTCCACGATGCCCCCATCCACGTACACCTCTCCGTCGATGGTCGTCTGGGGCATGAGCACCGGGATGGAGCACGAGGCACGGATCCGGTCCGCGAGAGCTGTAGGCTCCGATATCCCGTTCAGATGAACCATGACCGACGCAGCATCCCGAGCTCGTGTCATGGTGGTCCAGCCGCGGACTCCGGATGTGACGATGCTCCTGTGCAGTCCCTCCAACGGCGAGAAGAACCGGTTCGTATCCAGGAGACCGCGTCTCACCCTCACGAGGTTCCACGGTCTGATGAAGGGCCCGTCCTTCTCGCCCTGGGAGATGAAGTCACGAGGATCGATACCCGTCATGTAGACGATGGTGTTGAGCGAGCCCGATGAAACGCCCACCACGTGTGGGAAGCTCACCCCGGCGGCGGTCAGGGTATCCAGAACGCCTGCGGTGAACAGACCGCGCATGCCGCCGCCTTCGAGGAGCAGTGCTGTGTCCTGTGTCATCGGGTGGAGACGCTCCGTACGAGACGCTCGGGTGCCGCTTCGGTACGGGCTATCACATCCCGATACTGGTCGAGGAGTGCTTCCGATGCATCCGCCCACGTATTGCATGCAGCCACTTCGAGCGCGTTGCGCGTGATGGTGGAACGGAGGTGCTCGTTGGTGTCGAGCGTGTCGATCGCCGTGGCCAATGTGGAGATGTCGGAACCGTCCCAGAGCATGCCCGTGACACGGTCGGTGATCTGCTCGCGGGTGGGAGCGCTGTTCGCAGCGAGTACCGGAGTGCCCGAGCTCATGGCTTCGAGTATCACCAGACCGAGCGTCTCGGAGACGGAGGGGAACACGAAGTAGTCGGCGCTCGCGAATGCCGCCGAAAGCTCATCGCCATGCAGGAACCCGGTGAAGATGGTGTTCGTCCCAGCGAAGAGCTCCTCCATATAGTCGATGTCGGGACCGTGTCCAACGATAGCCAGTCTCAGGTCGGTCCGATCCCTCATGAGAGGGGCGAGACGTTCGATCTCCTTCTCGCGCGAGATCCGACCCACGAACACGAGGAGCGTGTCATCGGGATGTCCTCCGCTCAGACGTCCGCGCATCCGCTCTGAAGCGAACCGCGGTGAGCGCGACTTCGCGTCGAGCCCGCGTGGCAGGACCTCCACGTGTTCGATCCCATGGATACGGAGTTCCCGCGCCATGGCGTTCGAGGTCACGAGCGTCTTCGGTGCCTTGCGGTAGATCCACCTGGTGTACGCCCAGAGGAGGCCTACGAACGGCTTGCCGAACCGGTAGTACTCAAGGTACTTGGGGAGATGCGTGTGGTAGCTCGTGATGAGGGGGTACCCCAGCTTCTTCGCGTAGTACGCTCCCGACATCGCGAGCAGCGTGGGGTTGACCGTATGCACCACATCCGGCTCGAACTCAGCGAGCGCCCGCTTCACCTCGCGCGAAGGTAGCGACCACTCACGCGAGGTGTAGAGCGGCAGCTCACGGGTGGGCATCCCCACGATCCGAGCACCACGGTACTCATCCACACCCAGGTCGGGCGCTATGACGAGCACCTCATGTCCACGATCGAGGAAATGATCGACGGCATGCACGAGACGGGTCACAACCCCATCCGTGGAGGGGAGGAACGTCTCGGTCACGAGGGCGATACGCATGGAGAGAAGGACCTTACTTCCAGGTGGGCGACATCATGATGAGCTCTTCGCGGATGTTGTCCTTGTACTGGATAGCGAGGTCTATGATCTCCGCGAGCACCTCGTCATCGAGCAGCTTGGGCTCGAGTCCCATCTCCTCGAGCTTGGAGTGGACCACGTTGAAGTAGTGCTCCTCCTCGAGCTCGATACGGGGGTTGTCCACGTTGCGGACCTCCACGTCCAAGCCCTTCTCGTCACCTACACGCTTCACGCGCTCCGCGAGCTCACCTACTGAGAACCATTCCGTGAGCTGGTTCACCACGCGGAACTCACCGGGCTCCGCCGGCTGCTCGCATGCGAGCTGGATGCACTTTACCGTGTCCTCGATGTTGATGTAGCCGCGCGTCTGACCGCCTTTCCCGTAGACGGAAAGGGGGAAGCCGACCGCTGCTTGCGAGAGGAACCGGTTGAGTGCCGTTCCGAAGACGCCATCGTAGTCGAAGCGGTTCACGAGGCGCTCATCCAGTCGGGTCTCGGGAGTCTGCACGCCGTAGACGATGCCTTGGTTGAGGTCGGTAGCGCGGATGCCCCACATGCGGCACGCGAAGTAGATGTTGTTGGAGTCGTGCACCTTGGTGAGGTGGTAGAAGGAGCCGGGGGTCTTGGGATAGAGGAACGTGTGGGAGCGACCCTTGTGCTCGACCGTGAGGTAGCCCTCTTCGATGTCTATGTTGGGTGTCCCGTACTCACCCATGGTGCCGAGCTTGACCAGGTGGCAGTCGGGAGCCTCTTCCTTGATCGCGTAGAGTACGTTCAAGTTGCCTAGGACGTTGTTGCTCTGGGTGTAGACGGCATGAGCGCGGTCGATCATGGAGTACGGTGCGGCACGCTGCTCGGCGAAGTGCACGAAAGCTTCGGGGCCGAAGTCACGGAAGACCATGCGAAGGAAGTCGTAATGGTTGAGGTCGCCTTCGTAGAACACGATCTCCTTACCGGAGATCTCCTTCCAGGCTTCGAGGCGCTCCCGGATCGGGAGGATCGGTGTCAAGGAGTCGGAACCGAGTTCCTTGTCGTATTCACGACGGACGAGATTGTCCACGATCGCGACCTCGTGACCCAGGTTCGAGAGGTGCAGAGCTGTAGGCCACCCACAGAACCCATCCCCACCTGCAACGATGATTCTCATGAAGAAGTCTCCCTCGCTTCATGGCACGGCCGATGAGGACGTCCCCATCCCGCATCAGCGCTCCGGTTCGTATCGTTCTCATCATGACGAGGGATTGTGAAATGAGGGTAAGGAGCTTGTAAGAAGGTCGTATCAGTTAGGTTCGCGTCGGAATCCGGACAGCACGGAAGGAGCCCTCGAGCACGTTCGTGCTCGAGGGCTCCCGTTCACTCTTATATCTGTCGGTGCTAGGAGCGAGCGACCTTACCGGACTTCAGGCAGGTGGTGCAGACGTTGGCCTTGTGCCTGTGGCCGTTGGTGACGATGTACACACGCTGGATGTTGGGGCGGAACACACGGTTGGTCACACGGTGGGAGTGGCTGATGCTACGACCAGCGCGCGGGCCCTTACCGCAGACTTCACAGATCTTGGACATCTTGGATGTTTCCTCTCATGCAGTGCACGACCCCACTGGATCGTCAGACTCGAAACTAGCCTTGGTACTTTATCACAGCTGGATGAGGGATGTCGATGGAAGTCCTATCGGACACGATCCGTACGCCCTTCTCCATCTCACGACCATCTACCAGGTAGCGCACGTGGAAGCCCCGGCGGCGTGGTATATACTGGTTCGATGCTCGACCGAGTCCCGAGGGGGACCACCGAGAGGAGAGATACATGGCGGAAATCGTACCAGGTGGCTTGAGCGTCTCCAATGGCGTGATCGCTGACCTAGCAGGATATGCAGCTCTGGAGTGCTACGGCGTCGTTGGGATGGCAGCTCCGTCCATCTCGGACGGCATCGCCAAGATCCTGCCTGCACACAGACTACGTCGCGGGATCCTCGTGACGGAGGGTGAAGCAGGGGTCGTCATCGACCTCTACATCATCATCGAGCACGGTACGAACCTCGCGACCGTCTCAGCCAACCTCGTCGACCAGGTGAGGTTCACGCTCGAGGAGATCGCACAGGTCAACGTTGATTCCGTGAACGTACATGTCCAAGGGATGAAGATTCGTCCCTCCGAGAAATAGGATCGATGCTCATGATAGCCAAGGTCTTCCGAGATTCCTTCGCCGTCGGCGCTGCAGCTGTCCAAGCGCGTAGTGAGGACATCAACAAGCTCAACGTCTTCCCTGTGCCTGATGGTGATACCGGTACCAACATGTCGCTGACGCTCAACACGGTGGTGTCGGAGCTATCCGCGCTTCCCGCTGACGCTGACATGAAAGCTGTCTGCTCGGCCATCACCCACGGCTCCCTCATGGGTGCCCGGGGGAACTCCGGCGTCATCACCTCCCAGATCCTCCGCGGTCTGTGCGAGGGCTTCGCCGAAGTGGGCGAGGAGATCACGACCCGTCAGATATCCGACGCCTTCAAGCGCTCCGTACGTGTCGCGTTCCAAGCGGTCCGTAAGCCGGTCGAGGGCACGATCCTCACGGTGCTGCGTGATACCTCGGACGCTCTGGCGGAGTCCGCCACGCGTGAGGACGAGGTCGAGGTCGCACTCGAAGAGCTCGTCCAAGCGGCGTACGCATCCGTTGCCCGTACCCCCGACCTGCTTCCCGTACTCAAGGAGCATGGCGTGCATGACGCGGGTGGCTACGGCCTGGCTATCTTCTTCGAGGCGTTCGTAGCCTCAGCACTCGGCAACGAAGTCCCCGACGTCCCGGTCGTCACGATGCCGGCAGCCACGCCGCAGGTGAGGATCGAGCAGGTCGATGACTGGGAGGGCTCCGAGTTCCGTTACTGCACGGAGTTCCTCTTCCATGCTGATGACCTCGATGTGGAGGAAGCAGCTGACTTCCTCACCTCGCACGGTGATAGCGAGCTCCTCGTAGGTATGGCGCCCACGTACAAGGTCCATGTGCACACGGACCGCCCTGACGAGGTGCTCCTCTACATGTTGGATCGCGGTCAGATCTCCGAGGTCCACATCCACAACATGGATATCCAATCCCAGGAGCGCACGAGCAAGCTCGCTGAAGAGGAGACGGAGCGCAAGCCGCTCGGTTTCGTGGCGGTCTGCTCGGGGTCCGGTAACAAGGAGATCCTCGAGTCCTTGGGTGTCGATAAGGTCGTGTCCGGTGGACAGACCATGAACCCCTCCACAAAGGACATCCTGGATGCCATGGAGTCCGTCAACGCGGATTCCGTCATCATCCTGCCCAATAACAAGAACATCATCCTGGCAGCGCAATCCGCTGCGTCAGCCAGCTCCCGTCCGGTCGCGGTCGTTCCCACCAAGTCCGTGATGCAGGCGTTCTCCGCACTTCTCGCCGTCGAACCCTCTCTCGACCTCGAGGACAACGTGGCAGCCATGACCGAGATGCTCGCTGACGTCCATGACGGTGAGGTGACGTACGCTACGCGCGAGTCGAAGGCCGAGAACGGTGATCCCATCCAGGAGGGCGATGTCATCTGCATCGTCGACGGCAGGATCGAAGTCGTCGGTAGTGACCTGGCGGACGTGACCGTGGATGCCATCAAGCTCGTGGTCGACCGGTACGACGGTGATACCTTGACCATCCTCGCAGGTGAGCAACTCGATGATGAAGCGTTCGAAGCGTTGACCGAGCGCATCGAGGACGAGCTACCCGACCTCGAGATCGATGAACACCGTGGAGAGCAGCCGCTCTATCCGGTGCTCTTCTCGGTCGAATAGAGCGGTAGCGTGACCGGGAGGTCGCATCCACGTGGAGGGTACGCAGAGAGGATGCGGGCCATCGAGGCGCGGCGGGAACCGGTACGCAACGTCAAGCATGTGAGTGCGGCGCGTGAGCGGATGTTGGATCGTCTCGGCATAGAGACGGTGGACGACCTCCTGCTCCACGCGCCGTTCCGTTTCATAGACCTGAGCTCACCTGTCACGATCGGTTCCACGGTGATAGGGGAGGATGCCACCGTCATCGCCGAGATCCATGAGGTGACCGTCAAGCGCGTGCGCAAGAACCTCGTGGTGACCGAAGTCGCGCTCATCGACGAGACCGGACTGCTCCAGGTGAGCTTCTTCAACCAGCCATGGCTCGAGCGGACACTCGTGGCGGGAACGCGGATCGTGGTCAACGGGACCATCTCGTTCGGCTTCGGCTTCAAGCAGATGAAGTCACCATTCTTCGAGGTCGTGGATGCCACGTCCGAAGGAGTCGAGATCCCGCTTCTTCCCATCCATCATGTGACCGACGGGCTCTCCACTGCGTGGATGAGGCGGATCGTCGGATCCGGTCTCGCGTATGCGGCGGATGCACCCGACCCGCTCCCGCTCCCACTCAGACGGAAGCACGGACTGATGAGCCGCTCACGAGCCCTCGCTTCGCTCCATTTCCCCGCGAGTTTCGAAGAGCACGACGAAGCACGACGCAGGATGGCGTACGAGGAGGTCCTGGCTCTCGAACTCGGTCTCATGATCAGGAGGGATGTCGCGCTTGCGGATCACGAACCGTTCGTGCACGTGACCGAGGGATCGCGTGTGGCAGCGCTCGAGGAAGCGCTTCCGTTCACGTTGACGGATGATCAACAGAACGCCGTGAAGTCGATCCTCCGTGACATGAGCGAGGCGCGCTCCATGAACCGGATGCTCATGGGTGACGTGGGTACGGGGAAGACTGCCGTGGCCACGTTCGCCCTGGCTGCTTGCGCTGATTCGGATACGCAAGCGGTCCTCATGGCCCCCACGAGTGTGCTCGCCAACCAGTACGCCCGTTCCATCGGATCGCTACTGGATGCTTCCGGTATCACATGGGCGATCCTCACGGGTGCCACGAGCGCAGCGGACCGGGCTACGATCCTCACGAGGCTCGCGAAGGGAGGACTCGACGTCCTTCTCGGCACGCATGCCGTCCTCGAGCCCGATGTGGTCTTCAGGAGGCTCTCGCTCGTCGTCATAGACGAGCAGCATCGGTTCGGCGTGGACCAACGAGCCCGCCTGCGCGCCAAAGGTCCCGGCGCGGACCTGCTGGTCATGACGGCGACGCCGATCCCTCGGTCGCTCGCCCTCGCCATCTACGGTGACCTCGACGCATCCTTCATCCGTGAGCGCCCCCATGGCACGAATCCGCCCCGGACGCACGTGCTCGGATTCGGCGATCGCGGTGTGGCGTACCAGGCGATCCGCGACGCGGTCTCCTCGGGTAGGCAAGCGTACGTGATCACGCCGCTCGTGGGAGTTCCCGGTGATGAGGACGAAGAGGCCACCCTCGCCACCGGTTCCGACATCTCCGATCCGAAGGCGGCCGAGAAGGAGTTCGAGATCCTCTCCTCCCAGGTCTTCCCGGATCTGGAGGTCGGCATCGTCACGGGTCGTATGACTCCGGGCGAGAAGGACTCGGTCATGGAGCGCTTCCGCGCAGGGGAGATAGACGTGCTCGTGGCGACGACCGTCATCGAGGTCGGAGTCGACGTTCCGAACGCCACGGTGATGATGATCGAGAACGCCGAACGCTTCGGCCTCTCCCAACTCCATCAGCTGCGCGGACGTGTGGGTCGCGGCGAGCATCCTGGTGAGGTCTATCTGATAGCGTATTCACGCGCTCCTCAAGCACGCGAACGTCTCGGTGCCATGGAGCGGATCTCGGATGGTTTCGAGCTCTCGGAGTTCGATCTGGCATCGCGGCGTGAAGGTGAACTCCTCGGGAGGCGCCAGCACGGAGCGATCTCGCTGCGGTTCGTGGATATCGCAGAGGATACGGACCTCATCGCCGCTGCACATGAGGATGCTCGAGCGATCGTGGATGCCGACCCCATGCTCGAGGCTGTCAAGCACATCCCGTTGGCTATCGAGGTCATCGATACGTACGGAGACGTCTTCGTGGAGGTGAGTGGTGGATGAGGATCGTAGGCGGCACCCATAGGGGAGTGCCTCTCATCGCACCTGCAGGTCAGGATACCCGCCCGACGACCGATCGCATGCGAGAGACGGTCGCGAACATCATCCTCGCTCGCATGGATTTCGACCTGAGCGACCTGACGGTGCTCGATGCGTTCGCAGGCTCGGGAGCCATGGGCCTCGAGCTGCTCAGTCGTGGGGCGGCTCATGCCATCCTGTGCGAGAAGGACGAGGCCGCGCTGGACGCTATCGAGAAGAACATCACGAAGGTCCGTGAGGCTTCAGCGACCACCGTGTATCGGGGAGATGTCCAGAGCTTCGCTGAGATGGTGCCGGCACGTGTCGTGGATGTCGTGTATCTCGATCCTCCGTACCGGGTGCCCACGTCGGAAGTGGCTTCACTCATAACAAAGCTCTCCGAACACCATCTCGCTGTCGGAGCGCTTATAGTGTACGAACATGCAGGCAAGGACGACCCTCTCGAGCTCGAGAGGTTCGAGACGGTAAGATCCAAACGATACGGGACGACCCTCCTGGACGTCCTTAAGTACTCAGGAAGCGAGGTGGGGTGAGCATGCCGGATTCCTTCGTGGTTCCCGGACCTGATTCATCCGTGAGCAAGGTCGTGGTACCCGGGACGTACGACCCCATCACCAACGGCCATAAGGACGTCATCCTACGCGCTACGCGCTTGTTCCCTCAGGTGATCGTCGGCGTGGCTGCGTCACCTTCCAAACGTGGAGGTCCTACGTTCCCGCTCGAGGAGCGCCTCCGTCTCGTGCGCGAGGTCTTCGCGGACGAACCCCGGATCGAAGTGGAGCCGTTCTCGGGGCTCCTCATGGAGTTCGCTGCTCAGCACGGTGCTAAGGCGGTCGTCAAGGGACTCCGCCAGCTCACGGATTTCGAGCACGAGTTCCAGCAGGCCGAACTCAACTGGCATATCGATCGGGATATCGAGACGGTCTTCATCATGTCCTCGCCCAAATTCGGGTACATCTCCTCTTCGATCGCGAAGGAGCTCTACTCGCTCGGCGGTGATGTGTCCGAGATGGTGCCCGAGGTCGTGAAGGAATCGATGGAGCACCACGTGGAGCGCCTGGTGTGATCGTTGGGGGAGAGGTGAGATGGTCCGCATCCACTTCTCGCCGCATTTGCTACTATGAGGGACGAAGTTGAATCGACGCTGCTCGTGCGCGTTACGAAAGGAGCCCTGATGGCAGGGGAAGATCTGATGAGTCTGATCGGTGAGCTGGAAGGCATCATCGACACTTCCAAGAGTTCATTCGTGGGTGGCGGGCAGAAGAAGGTCGTCGAAGTCGATGCCGTCTATGAGATCCTCGATCTCATGCGCGAGAACTACCCCGAGGAGATCCGCTCCGCTCGTCGCACCATCAAGGAGCGCGATGAGATGCTGGCCGCCGCAGAGGTGGAGGCAAACCGCATCATCAACGATGCCAAGGAGCAGGCTCTCATCATCGCCGGTGAGCAGGAGATCGCACGTCTCGCCCAGCAGAGGGCCGATGAGATCCTCGAGCAGGCCCGTGAGCTCGAGCGCGAGACCCGTTTCGGCGCCGAGGACTACGCCGATCAGGTCTTCTCGCACCTCGAGGAGAACCTCAACAAGCTCTCCTCGTCGGTCACACGCTGTCGTGAGCGCCTGAACGCCGGATCCGGTGGTAACACCGTCAACTGGTAGTGGCTCACACGCGTCACCCGTAAATCACGATCACATCTGCGAGGTCGTTTCCATGGAACCGCTCTACGTCTCGTACGTGCCTGAGCTGACGGAGGCAGGTACCACTGTCGCCCGCGAAGGTACGTACGACATCGCCGGTTACGAATCCGGCGACTCCAAGTTCATATTCCGCGAAGCACCGCACTACGACATCATGCTCACGCATACCGGTGAGGGCATCCTCGCCACGGGGATGGTCGAGGCCAGTGTCCAAGGTGCGTGTGATAGGTGTCTCGCGGATTCCGTCTTCGATGTCTCAGGAGAGATCCAAGGCTACTACCTCTTCCAGGAGCCCGACCCGTCCATCGAGTCCGACGAGGACGATCACGAGCTCGTCGCCAGCGACGATCGTGTGGATATCTCGCGAGCTCTCATGTCCGCCATCATCATGGACACGCCGTTCGTCACGCTCTGCAAGGAGGACTGCGCCGGACTCTGCCCTGATTGCGGCGCCGATCTCAACAAGGAGACCTGCGATTGCAGGTCCGATGACCGTATCGATCCCATGAACCCGTTCGCCGTGTTGGCAGACCTCGACCTCGAGGAGAAGTAGCCAAGCGGAGCGGGCATGTGATAAAGTACCCAATCGCGCTTATTTACCAGTAACAGAGCAACAGGAGTCACCATGGCAGTACCTAAGAGGAAAAAGGGAAGGTCGGCGACCAACCATCGTCGCACCCATAATGACAAGCTCCCCACCGCTGCACGTTCCACGTGCCCTCGCTGTGGTGCGACTCGTCGTCCGCATCACGTCTGCGGCAACTGCGGCTTCTACAAGGACCGCGAGGTCATCGTAACCGAGTAACCCTGACTCGAGATGGCGTATCATCGAACCGGTGCAACCTCGTGTGCGCCGGTTCTGTCATTCATAGGTGGAAGGTGGTCCGATGGCCGATAGGAACGTTCGCGTCTGCGTAGACGCCATGGGCGGGGACGAGGAACCTTCGGTCGTCCTCGAAGGCATAGCTCAAGCCCTCGAAGCCGATCCCGCGCTCACCGTCCTCGTGGCCGGAGACGCTGACGTCGTCGAGCCGTTCGTAGCCGCACATCCCGACCGCACGGAAGCGGTCATCACCACTCAGGTCATCACCATGGAGGATCATCCCGCAGCAGCCATCAGATCCAAGCGGGATTCTTCCATCGTCGTGGGTTGCAAGTTGGTCAAGGAGGGTAAGGCGGACGCGTTCTTCTCGGCCGGATCCACAGGCGCCGTGCTCGCTGCCGCTACGCTCGTGGTGGGTCGCATCAGAGGTGTCCAGCGCCCCTTCCTCATCAATTCGCTCCCCACGGAGCCCGCACCTACCGTCGTAGGTGACCTCGGCGCGAACGCCGACGTCAAGCCCGAGTACCTCCTCCAGTTCGGCCAGATGGGAGCTATGTTCTCGCATCTCGTAGTAGGGGTCGAGAAACCACGGGTCGGTCTTCTCAACATCGGCTCGGAGGACACGAAAGGCTCTCAGGCCGCCATCGAGGCCCATGAGCTGCTCCGTGAGAAGCTTCCCGAGTTCGCAGGCAACGCCGAAGGCAACGACATCACGGCCGGTACGTTCGACGTCATCATCACGGATGGATTCACCGGTAACGTGGCGCTCAAGACCATGGAGGGTACCGCGAAGTTCTTCATGAAGGGCATCAAGGGTGCGTTCATGAGGAGTACGCTCACGAAGCTCGCTGCCGTCCTCCTCAAGGGTGGTCTCAAGGATCTCAAGGATCGCTTCGATCCGGACGTTATCGGAGGAGCGCATCTCCTGGGTATCGATGGCGTGGTCGTCATCGGTCATGGCAAGACGAGCCCGCGCGCTGTGCGCAACGCCATCGCTGTCTGTACGCTCGCCGTTCGAGCGGACCTCGTGGACAGCATCGCTGAGCGCGTGTCGGAGCATACGGCTCCGGCGGCAGGGTAGGATACAGAGAACACTTCCCAGACCAGGAGGCTCATATGGATCGCTCAGCCCTTCTCACTAAACTGCAAGCAGTCATAGATGACACGCTCGGTATAGATGCCGAAGCGTTGACGGATTCCACCACCTTCGACGATCTCGAGGCTGACTCGCTCGCGCGACTGCAGCTCGTGACTGCCGTGGAGGACGAGTTCGACATCACCATCTCCGATGAGGAGATCGAGAAGCTCCATTCGCTCGGTGACGTGCTCGATCTGCTCGAATCCCATCAGGCTTAGATCACGTGACGCGGACGGATATCCCAGCGGTCGAAGCGATCATCGGATACCACTTCGAGGACCCCTCGTTGTTGGAGATGGCGCTCACGCATCCTTCCGCGCTCGGTGATGACGAGGTGGCCGAATCCTACGAGCGGCTCGAGTTCCTGGGAGATGCTCTCGTGGACGCCGTGGTCAGTCGTCTGCTCTACGAGCGGTACCCGACGCATCAGGAGGGCGATCTCACGCGGATGAGGATCGCTCTGGTGTCGGGGACGCACATGAGGGAGCTCTCGGAGGAACTGGGCTTCGGGCCTCACATCAGGTTCGGAAGCTCCGAGCGGGGTACCGAGGCACGCGGAATGGCTTCCGCGTTGGAGAACGTGTACGAATCCATCACGGGTGCTATCTGGCTGGACGGTGGTTACGAGGTCGCAGGTGAATGGGTCACGAGGACGCTCTCACCCGTCATCACGGATGACCTGGCTGCGATACCGGACAACCCGAAATCCCTACTCCAGGAGCATGTTCAGCGAGATCATCACGTGACGCCATCGTATGCGCTGCGGGATTCGGAAGGTCCTGCTCATCTGCCCACGTTCACGTCGGTCGTGCTCATAGGTGATGATGTGGTGGGCGAAGGTAGTGGTGGGTCGAAGAAGGAAGCTGAGGCGGCTGCAGCGCTCGATGCGCTCAGGCGTCTTTCGTACATCGATGGCTGAGGCAGTGGAAACGACGAGGTGACGAACGCGTGTATCTGAAGTCCATGGTGCTCCGGGGGTTCAAATCCTTCGCGGACCGTACCGAGCTCAAGTTCGAACCAGGCCTCACCGTCGTCATCGGTCCGAACGGCTCCGGGAAATCCAACATCTCCGATGCCATCCTCTGGGTCTTAGGAGAGCAATCAGCCAAACAGCTCCGCGGCCGTGCCATGGAGGACGTCATCTTCGCCGGGTCTTCCGCTCGCAAAGCGGTGGGCATCGCGGAGGTCGATCTGATCCTGGACAACTCCGACGGGACGCTTCCCGTGGACTTCCAAGAGGTCATGATCTCCCGTCGTATGTACCGATCGGGAGAGTCCGAGTACCTCATCAACGGAGCTCCGTCCCGCCTGCGGGACATCCTGGACATCCTGCATGACTCGGGTCTGGGTAAGGACACGCATTCGATCATCTCGCAAGGCAAGCTCGTCGAGGTCCTGAGTGCCAAGCCCGAGGATCGCCGCTCGCTCATCGAGGAAGCAGCCGGGATCGCCAAGCACATGAAGCGCAAGGCACGTGCCGAACGCAAGCTCGAGCGCATGGACGAGAGTCTGCGACGCGCGACCGATCTCAAGCAGGAGATCGACCGACAGCTCAGACCGCTCGAGCGTCAGATGGATCGAGCGAAGCGTGCGCAGGAGATCACAGCGGAGCTCCAGCATCTGAGCACCGTTCTCGCCGTGGACGATCTCAGGGTGCTGCAACGCCGTTACGGAAGTATCACCGAGCGTGAGCAGGAGGTCCGTGCTCAGGAGGAACTCGATCTGTTCAGGCAGGCCGAGAAGGAACGGGAGCTCGAGAAACTCCAAGTCCTTCTCGAGGAACAAGGACTCTTCGTCGGTGACCTGGCGGAACGGCGCCGTCACATGCAGACCATCCTCGAAAGGCTCGATGCGAGCATGCGTCTGCTCGAGGAGAAGGGCAACAACATGGTGGACCGTCTCTCCGGCCTCCGGGGAACGATCTTCCAGGCCGAACGTCGTCTCAGATCGCGCACCGAAGAGCGAGAGCAGATCTCGTCCGACCTCGCAGCCACGACCGGTGAGGTCGAGCATCTGGATGCGGAACTCCTCACGCGCAAGGCTGCGCTCGATGCCGCAGTGGCGGCGCGCCGGGAGCACGAGGATGCGTTCAGGCAGCTCATGGCCGTAGCGGACAGCACGACCCGCGAGCGCGATCGACTCGAGCTGACCCTTGCGAAAGCGCGTGAGTCGCTCTCATCGGTGACGGTGGAGGATGAGATGTACGCCTCCCGGCTCGCTCAGCTGGAGGAGACGATCGAGGAGACGGTTACGCTCCTCGCTGAGCGGAACGATGAGCTCACGCGCGGCGAGCGCGAACTCGAGGAAGCGCGCAGTGCCGTCGATGAAGCGCGTACCGGATCGACCGCGGCAGTGGAGAAGTTGGATGCTGCACGCACCGAGCGCGATGAGACGCGCTCGCGTCTGATCGAAGCCACATCCCGCAGGAGTGGGATCGAGGAGGTCATGCGCGCCCTCGATGATGCGAATCCCCTGAGAGCCGCGCTTCTCCAGGAGAAGCTACCTGCACTCTCGGGCATGGTGAGCGATATCATCGGGGTTCCCGCTAATCTGGAATCCGCTGTCGAGCGGGTGCTCGGCGTCGACGCTCTCGCGCTCGTCGTGGATGACACACGCGGGCTGGCCGATGCGCTTGATCGCGTGCTCGCCGGTGATCGTACAGGACATATCGAGTTCCTGGCTGCATCGATGGCTGCAGCTGAGCCCGTCCACTCCTCGGTGGGCACGCCCCTCATCGACGACCTCACGTTCGATGAGCGGTATCGCGGTATCGTCACCTCGCTCCTCGGTGACGTCTTCCTCGTGGGATCGACGAAGCAAGCACTCGATGCACTCGAGCAGGGTCTCCCAGGTCGCTACCTCGCTCCGGACGGACTGCTCGCTTCCGGTGACGGCAGGATCACGCTCGGATCGCCTACGCAGGAGGGGAGAGGCGCGCTCGAGCGCTCCCGTGAACTGGCCGAGCTGACTGAGCGCATCCCCGAGCTCGAGACCGCTGCGGAAGAGGCGCTCGAAGCCGTGGCACGCGAGGAGGCAGCGGTCGAACAGGCCCGTGCCGCCCTCTCGGAACTCACCGCCAAGAAATCGGAGCTCGATCGGATAGTGGCCGAGCTCGGTCGGAGTATCGGCCGCACCGAGAAGGAACTGAGCGTGGCCCGGGCAGAGCAGGAGCGCGTATCGGTGAAGCGCGATTCCCTGACGGAGCGCGCAGCGGCGGAGCGCGAGCGTATCGCATCGGGCGAGAAGGACCTGGCACTCCTGGTAGCGGATCTCGAGGAGCTCGACAGCCGCAGAACACCGCTTCTGGAAGCCCGGAACATCGGTCGGGACGCTGAGCGGGAGGCCGAGTCAGCGCATAACGACATCCGCCTCGCCCACGCGCGAGCGACGGAGCGGAAAGCACACCTGGTTTCTCGCCGAGCCGATCTTGATCGGGAGGTGGAGGAGCTCGAGTCCACGCTGAACGTCTCACATGAGACGGAGCGCAAGTTGGAGGTGCTCCGTGAGCGCGTGGAGCCGCTGCATGAGCTCTATGCGACGATCCGTGAGAGTGCGTTGGGATGGGCTGTGCGTCTGCGTGATCAGGCACAGTTGAAGGAGGCGGATTCCTCCTCGCTGCGCGAGACGATCGAGCAGGCGCGCAAGGCCACCGTGGAGGCGCGGGAAGCGCTCGAGCGGACGCGGGCGTCACAGACCACGTTGCAGGTGGATAAAGGTAAGCTCGACGTCCAGGTGGAAGCTGCGATTGCAGCCATCGTGGAGCCTGGTCACATGAACCTGGAGGCGGCGCTCGAGCTCCCGGAGCCCGAGGACCGCGAAGCGAGTGAGCAGCAGCTGACCAAGCTCAAGCGGTCACTCGCCAACATCGGGCCCGTGAACCAGGTGGCGGTGGAGGAGTACGACAAGCTCTCCGAGCGCGCCCAGTACATCGATACGCAGGTCGTGGACCTGCGGGATGCGCGGAAGTCGTTGGATCGGATCCTCCGTGCCATCGACCGCAAGATGCGTCGTAAGTTCCTCGAGACCTACGAGGAAGTGGATCGCAACTTCACTGAGATCGTGGGCGAGTTCTTCCCCGGTGGCGAAGGCCATCTCGTGATGACCGAGCCCGATGACCCTGAGAACACCGGTATCGATGTCGTAGCGCAGCCTGCGGGAAAACGCATCCGGAACATCTCACAGCTTTCGGGAGGGGAGCGGTCTCTCATCGCACTCGCCCTCCTCTTCGCCGTGTACCGCACGCGTACCGTTCCGTTCTACGTCCTCGACGAGGTGGAGGCGGCGCTCGACGACTCGAACCTGGATCGGTTCCTCTCGGCGCTCGATCACCTCAAGGAGCGCACGCAGCTCATAGTCGTTTCACATCAACGTCGTACCATGGAGCGCGCTGATGTGCTCTACGGTGTCTCCATGAGGTCGGATGGTGTCTCGTCCGTCATCTCGCAGAGACTCGACACACTACCTCTGGAGGTCGACTGATCGTGGCAAGCTGGTTGGATAGACTCTCGCAAGGCTTGTCCAAGAGCCGCGAGCGCATAGGTGAGTCCCTGAACGTCCTCTTCGAGATGGGTCCCAACCTCGATTCCGCCTTCTGGGAGGAGCTCGAGGAGAGCCTCATCCTGGCGGATATGGGTGCTCCTGCAGCAGCTCGGATCATAGAGGAGCTGGAGGACCACTCCACCCGCAAGGCGCTCCAAGGTGCGAACGCCGTCCGCGAAGCGCTCATAGAGCAGATCGCCGCTCTCTTCATCTCCGACTACGAGGATCCCTTCGAGCGCGACCCGTCCCTCGTCCTCTTCGTGGGCATCAACGGTGCCGGCAAGACGACTTCGGTGGGCAAGGTCGCCAAGGAAGGAGTCGACGCCGGTCGCAACGTGCTCATAGGGAGTGCTGACACCTTCCGCGCAGCAGCCATCGAACAGCTCGACGAATGGGGTCGCCGCGCGGACGTGGAGGTCATCAAACGTGACCGAGGTTCCGATCCCGCCAGCGTCTGCTACGACGTGATCGAACGCGGCGAGAAGATCGGGAGCGACCTCCTTCTCATAGATACCGCAGGTCGTCTCCATACCTCGAAGGATCTAATGCGTGAGCTCGCCAAAGTTGTGAACGTCACACGTAAGCGCTCGCAGATCCCTGTGTCCGTGGTGCTCGTGATCGACGCTACCACGGGACAGAACGGACTCCAGCAAGCCAAGGAGTTCAACTCGGAACTCGGCCTCGACGCCGTGATCCTCACCAAGCTCGACGGCACGGCCAAGGGTGGCATCGCCGTGGCAATAGCCCATGAACTACAACTTCCCATCGTGCGTATCGGAGTCGGTGAGTCCATCGAAGACCTTCGGCCCTTCGATCCACGTGACTTCGCTCGCGCCCTTATCGGGCAGAAGGAGGCCTAGCGTATGTTCGACAACCTCGCCGACAAACTCCAAGGGGTATTCAGCGGCCTCAAGTCCAAGGGTCGTCTGACCGAGGAGGACATCGACGCTGCGATGCGCGAGATCCGTCTCGCACTCCTCGAGGCGGACGTCAACTTCAAGGTGGTCAAGACCTTCGTCGCCGACACCAAGGAGCGTGCCCTCTCCTCGGAGGTCATGGATTCGCTGACTCCCGCCCAGAACGTCATCAAGATCGTGCTGGACGAGCTGACCGGGCTCCTCGGTTCGGAAGCAGCGGAGCTCGAGCTCGATGCGAGTCGCATCCCCAACGTGATCATGCTCGTCGGTCTGCAGGGTTCCGGTAAGACGACCGCAGCATCCAAGTTGGCTTACCTGTTGAAGAACCGCGGACATCGTCCGCTCCTCGTAGCGGCCGACGTGTACCGCCCCGCCGCAGCCGATCAGCTCGAGACCCTCGGCTCCGAGATCGACGTGTCCGTCTTCCGCGGTGACGGTAAGGATCCCGTGAGGATCGCGAAGGAGTCCATCCGCCACGCTATCGACAGCCTCAAGAGCGTGGTCATCGTGGACACGGCCGGTCGTCTCCATGTGGATGAGGACATGATGGCCGAGGCTTCCGCCATCAAGGCAGCTGTGGATCCTGATGAGGTCCTCATGGTCGTGGATGCCATGACCGGTCAGGACATCGTGAACGTGGTCTCGTCCTTCGCCGAACAGGTGGAGTTCGACGGCGTCATCATCTCCAAGCTCGACGGTGATGCCCGCGGTGGTGGAGCGCTCTCCGTCAGGTCCGTGACGGGCAAGCCGATCAAGTTCGTCTCGATGGGCGAGAAGCCCGATTCACTCGAGGTGTTCCACCCCGACCGTATGGCCAAGCGCATTCTCGGTATGGGTGACGTCGT
Source organism: uncultured Coriobacteriales bacterium (assembly GCA_964448475.1). Classification (GTDB taxonomy): domain Bacteria; phylum Actinomycetota; class Coriobacteriia; order Coriobacteriales; family CAYVBA01; genus CAYVBA01. Next base: position 8,942 of record CAYVBA010000016.1, on the reverse strand, counting down.
CTCCATCATCGAGAAGGCTCAGCAGCACGCTGATGAAGCACAGGCCGCAGAAGCGGAGCGCATCCTCAACGAAGGATTCACCTTCGACGATTACCTCTCACAAGTGGGTCAGATCAGAAAGATGGGCGGACTCGGATCGCTCGTCTCCTCGCTCCCCGGTGGAGACAAGCTCATGGGTAGCGGTCAGGTGGACGAACGCAGTCTCGACAGGATCGAGGCCATCATCCGCTCCATGACCAAGGAGGAGCGTGCTCGTCCCAAGGTCATAAACGGATCGCGCCGACAGCGCATCGCGAAAGGTGCGGGCGTCGAGGTCTTCGACGTGAACCAACTCATCAAGCAGTTCAACGAAGCATCCAAGATGATGAACAAGTTCAAGCACGAGATGGACGGCGGCGGTGGCAAGAAGGGTCGTCGTAAGAAGCGTCGCGGCTTGGGCGGTATGGGCGATATCCAGGAGATGATGAGGAAGATGGGGATGTAGGTCCCATCCCGTCCGTGGTTCCTCGCCCGTCATGGAGTCCACGGGAGAGGATGGAACTTCCAGGTAGCCCACTTCACAAGGTCGGATTCCTGACGTAAGATGTTACTTTGCTAATGGTAAGAGCGGACGAGCCGCTCTAGAGATCAGATCAAGGAGTTCCACGTGGCAGTTAAAATCCGCCTCGCCCGTCATGGCGCTAAGAAGGCGCCGTACTACCGGGTCGTCGTCGCTGATTCCCGCGCACCGCGCGATGGTCGCCTCATCGAAGAGGTAGGCCGCTATAACCCGCTGCTCGATCCCCCGATGGTCAAGCTCGACCTCGAGAAGATCGACACCTGGATCGGCAACGGCGCACAGCCGACCGACACCGTGGCGCGCCTCATCGAGGTAGCTCGCAGGCAGAGCACCGAGGGCGAGGCTCCCGCTGAGGAGGCCGCACCCAAGAAGAAGGCTGCCAAGAAGGAAGAGCCTGTGGTCGAGGAAGCTCCTGTTGAGGAGCCCGTAGCCGAAGAGGAGCCCGCTGAGGAGCCTGCTCCGGCCGAGGACGCCCCTGAGGCGGAGGCTGAAGAGGATGCCGAATAACGACCGCGAGGCTCTGACCGATCACTTGGCCGACCTCGTCGAGCACATCATTGTGAACATCGTGGATTCTCCTGAAGAGGTGGATTTCGTGGTGAGCGAGGATGACAACGGCTCCTACATCGAGGTCCACGTGGCGGATGAGGATACCGGCAAGGTCATCGGACGCAGGGGTCGGGCCATCAAGGCCATCAGGACCCTCGCATCAGCAGCAGCGCTCAAGCATGACACGTCCGTGCAGATAGAGATCGCGGACTGAGCTCAGCGTTCGACAGCACGCAACGGAGAGGACATCACAGTGGTGTCCTCTTCTCATCTTGAGGAGGAGTGAGGGTGCGAGAAGAACCGGCGGGGTGGCACGGATGGCGAGCAGTGGCTCGCATCATCCGCACACGCGGCACCAAAGGTGACCTCATCGTGCGCCCTACCATCGAAGGACTGACGCTCCCTGCGGGCGTGGACGTCTGCGTCGTACCACCGCTCCTCCGCGTGGATCGTTTCCATATCATCGAACGCTCGGAGGAGCTCGGAGATGACATCGCCCTGAAGCTCTCGGGCGTGACATCGATCTCCGATGCGGAGCCGCTCCTGGGCAGGACGATCCTCGTGAACACCGTCACCACCTCCGGTGTGGTCGACGAACGTGTGAGTCTCGTGGGTCGGACCGTCGAGGACACGGAGCGAGGCCTTCTCGGCACCATCGACGAGGTGCTCATCACCGGAGCCAACGACGTATGGCTCGTGAACGGTCCGCTCGGTGAGGTACTCATCCCCGTCATCCCTGACGTGGTGGGAGAGGACGAGATCCCTGAAGAAGGACCGCTCGTGGTCACACTGCTCCCCGGTCTTCTCGGAGATGATGAGTCATGAGGTTCGAAGCGCTCACCGTCTTCCCGGACGTCTTCGCCCCCATCATGGGGAGCTCCATCCTCGGACGCGCCCGAGCTAAGGGTGCGTACACCTTCCACGCGCATGATCTGCGTGACTGGACGCATGACGTCCATCGCACGGTGGATGATTCACCTTACGGTGGCGGTCAAGGCATGCTCATGAAGGTGGAGCCGTTCTTCGAAGCACTCGATGATATCGAGAAGGACGGACCCACCCCGCATGTGGTGGCCTTCACTCCGGCCGGTGAACCGTTCACTCAGGAGTGCGCGCTCGACCTTTTCGCCCAGGAACGGATCGTCTTCCTCTGTGGACGATACGAAGGGCTGGACGAGAGGATCATGACGCGTGTGGACCGTGAGGTCTCGCTCGGGGATTACGTGCTCACGGGCGGGGAGCTCGCCGCCATGGTGGTCATGGATGCTGTGATCCGACTCATACCCGGTGTGCTCGGGGACGATGGCTCCGCGTGGGACGAATCGTTCAGTGAAGGGTTACTCGAGTACTCGCAGTACACGCGACCTGCTGAGTACCGTGGACTCGAGGTGCCGCCTACACTGCTCTCCGGTGATCATGCAGCGATCGCGCGGTGGAGACGCCGTGATGCGCTCAGGCGGACTGCGCTGAGGCGCCCCGATCTGCTCGCTGGTGCTACCCTTACTGACGAGGAGCGCGCGTTCATCTCCTCCATCAGAGCGAGCGAGGAGGAGACCACCCTTGAGTGAGTACCACATGGATACCGAGGATCTGCGCGTACCCGAGCAGCCCCGGAAGGGTGGATGCGCCCGCGAACTCCTCAGCTATGTGATCCTCTTCATCATAGCGCTCGTCGCTGCCATGTTGGTGCGGACCTTCATCGTGCAGCCGTTCAAGATACCCAGCGGTTCCATGCGACCCACCATCGAGATAGGGGAGCATGTGTTCGCCGAGAAGATCTCCTACCTCTCCCGAACGCCGGAGCGGGGGGACATCGTCACCTTCACGGCTCCCGACGAGCCCGATACCTACATGATCAAGCGTGTCATCGCAACCGAAGGCCAGGTCATCGACTTGGTGAACGGAGCTGTGTTCGTGGATGGCGAGCAGCTGGACGAGCCGTACGTGAACGATCGTCCCACCGATCCGTTCGAGAAGACGGCGGCGTCGGTGGAGATCACGTACCCCTACACCGTTCCCGACGGTACGGTCTGGGTCATGGGTGACAACCGCACCAATTCAGGAGACTCACGGTTCTTCGGTCCGATCGACGCGGACACGATCACCGCACGAGGTTTCTTCACGTTCTGGCCGCTGTCCGACATCGGCCCGTTGGAATGACACACGAGTTCATACGAGAGATGGAGTAGGAGATGGCGACCGAGCGCCTCACGTTCCAGGACATGATCACCACGCTGCAGCAGTTCTGGGCAGCTCAAGGGTGCGTGATCCTGCAACCGTACGATTCCGAAGTGGGTGCGGGTACCTTCCATACCGCGACCACACTCAGGTCCCTCGGGCCGGATGACTGGAACTGCTGTTACGTGCAGCCGTGCAGACGTCCTACGGATGGTAGGTACGGTGAGAACCCCAACCGCATGCAGCATTACTACCAGTTCCAGGTCATCATGAAGCCGTCTCCCGTCCGCTCGCAGGAGCTCTATCTGGAGTCGCTCCGCGCCATCGGGATAAACCCCGAGGAGCATGACGTCCGGTTCGTGGAGGATGACTGGGAATCACCGACGCTCGGCGCATGGGGTCTCGGCTGGGAAGTCTGGCTCAACGGCATGGAAGTCACCCAGTTCACGTATTTCCAGCAGGTCGGTGGGTTCGACTGCGACCCTGTACCATTGGAGGTCACCTACGGCCTCGAACGTCTCGCCATGTACATCCAAGGAGTGGACTCGGTCTACGACTTGGTATGGAACCGAGCCGAGGACGGAGTCGAGTTCACCTACGGGGATGTCTTCCATCAGAGCGAGGTCGAGTTCTCGGCGTACAACTTCGAGGTCGCCGACGCTGACTTCTACCGCTATGAATTCGATGCGTACGAGCGTGAGTGCATGAACGCGCTCGAGCGCGATCTGCCGCTTCCCGCATACCACTGCGCACTCAAGTGCTCGCATGCGTTCAACATGCTCGATGCACGTGGCGCGCTCTCCGCCACCGACCGCACGGCGTACATCCTGAGGGTCCGCACGCTCGCTAAGGCTTGCTGCGCGTCCTACCTCGAGGTGGTCACGGCGGACACGAACGCTGACGAGGAGGTATCCCGATGAACACATCACGTCTCGTCTTCGAGATCGGCACCGAAGAGCTTCCCGCTATCCCGCTCCACAGAGCGGGCGAGCAGTTCGTGGACATCGCCACCGAGGCGTTCGCCGAACGCAGGATCCAGCATGGTGAGCTCTCCGTCTTCTACACCCCGCGTCGTATCACGTTGATCGTCGATGACGTGGCTCATGAGACCGAAGCCCTCGAGCAGGAGTTCCGCGGCCCGTCAGCCGACATCGCGTTCGATGAGGAAGGGAATCCCTCGAAGGCGGCACTCGGGTTCGCGCGCGGCAAAGGCCTGACCGCCGATGACCTCGAAGTACGTGAGGTCGACGGCAAGCGCTACGTCTACGCCGTCAAGAACGTGCCGCCGCACGATGTTGCCGAGCTGCTCGTGGATGCTCTCGCTGAGATGGCTTCCGCGATCGAGTGGCCCAAGTCCCAGCGCTGGGGGAGAGGAACCGCCCGGTTCGCACGCCCCGTCCGTTGGGTGCTCGCTCTGTTCGGCGACCGGATCGTACCCGTGGAGTTCGCCGGCCTGACCGCTGCCAACACGACCCGTGGTCATCGTCTGCTGGCGGATGGCGATACGGGCGTGGCTTCAGCCGATGAGTACCTCGATGTGCTCGATACCGTGCACGTGGTACTCGATGTGGCCGAGCGCGATCGTCTCATCAGGGAGGGTGTTGCGGTCATCGAACGCGAGACCCGGACGAAGGCCGACCTGCGTGAGGATATCTACCGTGAGGTGCTCAACCTCGTGGAGTTCCCGACCGTCCTACTGGGCAGGTTCGATGAGGAGTTCCTCGAGATCCCAGCCGAGATCATCACCGACGCCATGTTGGAGCACCAGCGTTACTTCCCGCTCTACACGGCCGATGGTCAGCTCACCAACGGATTCATCATCGTCTCCAACGGTGACCCCGCACGAGCGGACGTCATCGTGGACGGCAACGAGCGCGTGGTGCGCGCCCGTCTCTCCGATGCGGCGTTCTTCTATCAGGAGGACTCCTCACGTCCGCTCGACTCCTACCTCCCCGAGCTCGAACGCGTCACGTTCCAGGAGGAGCTCGGTTCCGTGGGCGCGAAGGCGAAGCGTATCTCACGCCTCGCCGAGCAGATGGCCCTCGACCTCGGACTCCCGCAGGATCGGGTCGCGGATGTGGCGCGTGCCGGGCTTCTCGCCAAGGCTGACCTCGTGACCCAGGCCGTCGTGGAGTTCACGTCGCTCCAGGGCGTCATGGGTGGGTACTACGCCGAGCGCTCGGGTGAAACCGAGGCCGTGAGCCGTGCGATCAGCGAGCATTATCATCCGCGCTACACGGACGACGTACTGCCTGAGAGCATCGAAGGGAAGCTCGTGGCGCTCGCGGACAAGCTCGACACGATCGCCGGCATCTTCGCGATAGGTAAAGCGCCCACCGGCTCCAGCGACC
>CAYVBA010000016.1:0-3205 GCA_964448475.1 uncultured Coriobacteriales bacterium | reverse complement strand
GACACGATCGCCGGCATCTTCGCGATAGGTAAAGCGCCCACCGGCTCCAGCGACCCCTATGCGCTCCGTCGCGCTGCCATAGGTGCGCTCAGGATCGTGCGTGAGCTGGGCGGGATCGATCTGGGCAAGTCGCTCGACGAGGCGTTCGCAGGCTATGCGGATCAGCTGGACACCGACCGCGCCGAAGTCACCGCAGTGGTGCGCGATTTCGTGAAGGTCCGTCTCGCCGTCATGATGCGCGAGGCCGGTTACGCGCAGGACGTCATCTCGGCCGTCACCGCGTCCGGTGAGATCGAACCGCTTCCTCTCGAGGCGCGAGCACGTGCGCTCCAAGCTGCTCGCGCTCAGAACCCCGAGCTCTTCGAGGACTTGGCCATCGCGTTCAAGCGAGCGCATAACCTGGTCGAGAAGGGCGGGTCAGGGTCAATCGACGAGAGCGCCTTCACCGAGCCGGAGCGTACGTTCGTCGCTCAGCTCGAGAGGTCCGAACATGCTATCGAGGATGCTCTCGCAGCGGACGATATGGACGCCGTCGTCGGCGAGCTCGGCGCGCTGCGCGGTCCGGTGGACGATTTCTTCGAAGCGGTGATGATCATGGTCGAGGATGAGACGCAACGCGAGAACAGACTCGCACTTCTCGACCGCTTCCTCACCCTATCGGCAGTGGTAGGGGATATAGGCAAACTCGCAGCTGAGTGATCCGGAGGTCACATGCAGAACATCTCGCATCAGCAGATGATGGATTATGGGAGTAACAACCCTAACATCCCTACGGTGCACGTGATCTCGGACTCGCTCGGTGATACGGCTGCTGATGTAGCTCTCGCCGCGGCGAGTCAGTTCTCCTGGGGTGCGGTGCACATCGAGCGGTTGCCCAAGGTCCAGGACATGGAACAGGTCAGAGCTTTCTTGGATGTGCATCAGCCTAAGGTGATGGATAACGGAGACCTGCAGAAGATGGTCGTCTTCTATACCATCGCGGACACGGAATTCTCAGCAGAGCTGGAAGCGGAGCTCGAGAAGCGTCAAGTGGGCTGTCTCGACCTGCTCGGCCCTGCTGTTCGTGAGATCGCACAACTTACGGGGGAGGAACCATCTGGGAAGTCAGGTGTGATCCGCAGGACGGATGAGCGCTATTTCCGTAGGATCGATGCTATGGAATACTCGGTCAACCACGATGACGGCCGTAATCCCGAGGGCCTGACGGAAGCGGATATCGTGCTCGTAGGTGTGTCACGTACGAGCAAGACCCCGCTTTCCATGTACCTCGCGTTCCAAGGTTACAGAGTGGCCAACGTTCCGCTTGCGGCTGGTACCACACCGCCCCCGGAGCTCTTCGATGTCGAGCCACATCGTCTCTACGGACTCATCTCCACCCCGGAGGTGCTCTCCGAGATCCGCCACAAGCGGTTAGGGGACGAGAAGACACGGCTCGTCGCGGGTTCGTACGCCGACCCTCAGAAGATCCAAGCCGAACTCAACGAAGCACGCGGTCTCATGAGGCGGCTCGGGTGTATCGTCATCCGTACCGATAACAGAGCCGTCGAGGAGACAGCTCAGGAGATTATCGGTTACTTCGAGACCGCCGAGCTGTATAGGTCCCAGCACACCTCCTGAGTCGGTTATCATATTGCTTAAAGCAAGGCGTTCTTCGTATGTCCTGGATCTTGATCTGTAGTCGTTTATGGATTGGGGAATGACGTGACGGAAACACAGAGGGTTTTCGCATTCGGCAAGAATCTGCAAGGGGAGAACGTCACAGAAGGTGACGCCTCCATGAAGTTCGTCCTAGGAGGGAAGGGTGCTAACTTGGCTGAGATGGCCAAGATCGGCTTGCCGGTCCCCCCGGGATTCACCATCACCTGTCAGACATGCGTCGAGTATTCGACGGCCGATAACGTCTGGCCCGAGGGGGCTCTGGATACCATCCAGGAATACCGCCAGGATCTGGAGAGCCGCATAGGCAAGAAGATCGGTGACGCCAAGGATCCGCTCCTCGTTTCCGTACGCTCCGGCGCTCCATTCTCCATGCCCGGCATGATGGACACGGTCCTGAACCTCGGCCTGAACGACGAGTCCATCCACGGCCTCATCGAGCAGACCGGGAACCCCGCCTTCGCATGGGACTCCTACCGTCGCTTCATCCAGATGTTCTCCAAGGTCGTCATGGACATCGACGGTGACCTGTTCGAGAACGCCATCACCGCCAAGAAGCTCCGGGCTGGCGTCAAGGGTGATAACGAGTTGACCGCAGAGCAGCTGCAGGAGCTCGTCGAGGAGTTCAAGCGCATCTTCCGCGAGAACGTGGATGTGGACAAGCACCCTGAGCTCGTGGGTGAGGATGGCGTACCCGCCTTCCCGCAGGATCCCGATCAGCAGCTCAAGCTCGCTATCGAGGCCGTCTTCGGCAGCTGGATGAACGACCGCGCGGTCCTCTACCGCAAGCAGAACAAGATCTCCGATGAGCTGGGCACAGCTGTCAACGTGCAGGCTATGGTCTTCGGTAACAAGGGTGACACGTCCGCCACTGGTGTCGCGTTCACTCGTAACCCGGCTGACGGTTCTCATGAGTACTACGGTGATTATCTCGTCAACGCACAGGGTGAGGACGTCGTAGCCGGTATCCGTAACACCGACCCCATCGCCCAGCTCAAAGAGACCCCAGGTCTTGAAGATGCAGGCACAGAGCTCGACGGTGTGTTCGAGATCCTCGAGAACCACTACCGCGATATGTGCGATATCGAGTTCACGATCGAGCAGGGAAAGCTCTGGATGCTCCAGACCCGCGTGGGGAAGCGCACCGCAGCAGCTGCTCTGAAGATCGCCATCGATATGATGAACGAAGGACTCATCACCAAGGAAGAAGCCGTCATGCGTGTCGATCCGGCACAGCTCGACCAGCTCCTCCACCCGCAGTTCGACAGCTCCGCTGATTACGACGTGATCGCCCGCGGCCTGAACGCGAGCCCCGGTGCCGCCGTCGGTGAAGTTGTCTTCTCCGCGAACGACGCCGTAGCTGCTGTCGAAGATGGTCGTAAGGTCATCCTCGTCCGCTGGGAGACTAACCCGGATGACCTCCACGGTATGGTCGTCGCAGAAGGTATCCTCACGAGTCATGGTGGCAAGACCTCCCACGCGGCGGTCATCGCCCGTGGTATGGGTACGCCCGCCGTCTGCGGTGCTGATGCGCTGCGTATCGATGCCG
>CAYVBA010000015.1:0-28200 GCA_964448475.1 uncultured Coriobacteriales bacterium | reverse complement strand
GTCAGCACGGTACGCGGTGTGGTGAGGAGCGGGTTCTCACGGTCTATGGGCTCCTTCTCGTAGACGTCTATGCCCACGCCCCAGAGCTTGCCGGACTCGAGCACCTCCGCGAGGGCCGCGGTGTCTATCACGCCGCCACGCGACGTGTTCACCAGGATGGCGTCGTCCTTCATGAGGGCGAGGGCATCGGCATCGATCATGTGGTGGGTCTCATCGGTCAGCGGCGTGTGGAGTGATACGACGTCGGAACGCGTGAGGATATCCTCGAAGGGGGCTATCTCGTAGCCTTCGGGCGTGCGGGCCCCCGGCCAGAGCGACCGCGCGTGTACGAGCACGTCGAAGCCGAGACCTGCGGCTTTCCGCGCCACAGCGCGACCCGTGTTACCATAGCCGATCACACCGAACGTCCTACCGTAGGATTGGCCGAAAGGTCGGGCGTGGTCGTAGAACCACTCACCGTCTCGGAGCGCCTTGTCCAGCATGGGCACCTTGCGCAACACGCTCATGGCCAACGTGATGGCATGATCGCTCACGACCTCGATGCTGTAGTCAGGCACGGTGCAGACCGCGACGCCCGCCTCCGTAGCCGCTTCCACATCTATGAGGTCGTAGCCGGTACCTGAGCGTGAGACCACCTTAAGGTCCGGCAGGGCTTGGAAGACCTCGGGGGTCCACTCACCGTACGAGGTGATGGCGCCGTCAGCTCCTTGCGCTGCTTCGATGATGGACTCCGGATCACGGTCTCCCGCTACCACGACCAACTCGACTCCGGCCTCCTCCGCCAGACGCTCCTCGATGGAGGTGTCCGAGAAGTCGAAATCGGTTATGACCAACTTGGGTGCCATGCCATTCCTCTCATCCGCGGACTACGATCAGCCTTCGAACGTATCCCTGTCGGGAGCTATAGCTTGCATCGCTTCGATGGTGCGCTCGAACAGCTCATCAAGCTCCCAGCCCAGCTCATTCGCGCCTTGCGTGATCGTGTCGCGCGAGCACCCAGCTGCGAAGCTCTTATCCTTGAACTTCTTCTTGAGAGACTTCACGCTGAAGTCCATGACCGACTTCGACGGCCTCATGAGAACCGCAGCGCTGATGAGTCCCGTGAGCTCGTCTGTGGCGAAGAGGATCTTCTCCATCTTGGAATCGGGCTCGTAGGGCGAGTCCGTCATTCCCCATCCATGAGATGCCACGGCATGGATGAACTCCTGTGTTGCACCCTCCTGCTGCAGGATCTCCTCGGTCTTCACGCAATGTTCCTCGGGGAAGCGCTCGTAGTCCAAGTCATGAAGCAGCCCGACCTGCTTCCAGAACTCCACCTGATCGGGCGCATGGCGCTCGGCGAAGTACCCCATGACCCCGCTCAACGTCTCAGCATGCTCTATATGGAACGGCTCCTGGTTGTACTCGTGCAGCAGTTCCTGTGCGCGCTCCCAGCTCAGTCCTGATTCCATCTCATCACCTCTCGGTCCGGTCTCATCCGAATATGCCGAGGGCGACCACCGCGCCGACGAACGTCACGATGCCCACCATCTCTGACACGTATAACGTCCTCATACCCGTCCGCGTGCGAGGTCCTATCCCGTACCCACGTGCATCCATAGCACGCCCGAGTCGGTCGGACCTCAGGAACACTTTGACGAAGACTGGTATCAGCACCGGGATCCATGCTTTCAAGCGCGTGAAGACGGAGCCTCGCGAGAAGGACGCGCCGCGCGCTCTCTGCGCATCGCGCACGCTCATGACCTCACCGTATATGAGAGGGATGAAGCGCAACGCCACGGACACCATCATGGCGATATCATCCACCGGCACCCCGAACCTTCGGAGCGGCTCGAGGAACGCGGAGAGCGCATCCGTCAGTTCAGTCACCGAGGTCGTGGTAGTCAGCACGAGGGAAGTTATCACGAGTAGCGCGATCCTGATCGCGAAGAAGACGCTCATCTCGAACCCCTCGGAGCGGAACCCTACGGGACCGACGAGCGGCTCGATACCCTCCCCCACTCCGAAGCTGTTGAAGAGCACCATGACCACAACGATCATGGTCACCGGCACGAGCCCCATCCCGAGCGTCCTGAGCCGCATGCCGCTGAGTACCACAACCACCGTCAAGACGAGCGCGTAGACACCCATGGCCCACCAGGTGGAGATGGTGAAGATCCCGATGCTCACCGCGAACAACGCCACGATCTTGATACGCGGGTCGATCCGCTGCAGCACCCCATCACGCGCTACGTAACCGCCGAGCGTCTCCATATCAGACACCCGCTTCCGCACCGAGTCGGCGAACTTCATGCAAGTACACCATGTCATCGGTGAGCACGTCGGCCGCTGCCCGGAAGACGTCCGGATCGTGCGCGAACTCCTCGGAGCTTCCCGACCACGCGATACTCCCGTCCCCGAGCACAAGCACGCCATCGGCGATCGGTAGGAATCTCTCCAGATCATGGGTGGCCACCACGACATGACGACCCTCGTCACGCAGGCCGGCGATGAGGGGCACGACGGCTTCGATCCCCGCCCCATCGAGGCCCACGAGCGGCTCATCGAACACGTACGCGGACGCATCCATGGCGAGCACACCCGCGAGCGCCACCCGACGCTTCATACCACCGGAGAGTCGGAACGGCGAGCGCTCGCCTACGTCCCGGCCGAGTGCCACCTGTTGAAGCGCGTGCTCTGCGACGTGTCGCGCATCCTTCTCGCCCAGACCACGGTTCTGCGGACCGAACATGACGTCCTCGATCACCGTATCGGCGAACAACTGCAGCTCAGGGCTTTGGAACGCGTAACCTACCGTGCCCGCCCGCGGCGCCTCGCCATCGATCGAGATGCTTCCGACCTCAGGCTCGATCAGCCCGGCGATCAGCCGCAGCAACGTCGACTTCCCCGAGCCGGACGTCCCCACCACCACGAGCAGCGACCCGGCATCCAGCGAGAGATCGACATCGCTCACCGCGCGCCGACCGCCCCGCCCGTAGCTGTATCCGACACCCGAACAGACGAGGCTCATCCGCGCTCCCTCTGACCCAGCCCCGCAGCTACTGCGCGTGCGGCTGTGGTAACGGGGTCACTCGTGGGCGAGAAGGACGGGTCAGCATCGACGAGCGAGGCCATGCGTGAGAGATACCGTGGGATCGCGATGCCGATACCATGCAGGTGATCGAGTCGGCCGAGGATCTCGCGCGCTGAGCCTTCGAGCGCGATGGATCCGGAGTCCATGACGAGGACGTGATCGGCATCGAGCAAGCGTGTCGGGTCGTGCGTGATGGTCAGGACGCCGACACCACGCGCAGCCACCGTAGCGACGATGTCGTTCACGATGCGCCTGTTACCGGGATCGAGCATGGAATCGACTTCGTCGAGGATGAGGTAGGGAGTCCGGAGCGCGAGTACGCCAGCGAGCGCCACGCGCTGGCGCTCTCCACCGGAGAGCGATGTGATCGCGCGGTCCGCCATCGCTTGCAAACCGACGGCCTCCAATGCGGAGTCGACGCGCTTCTCGATCTCCGCTTGAGGCAGCCCGAGGTTAGCTGGGCCGAACGAGACGTCATCACCCACCGTGGATGCGACCATCTGGTCATCAGGATCCTGGAAGACGATGCCTACGGGGAGGGGCGCGTCCTTCTCGCCCGGGTCGACGGCCACACGACCCGAGGAAGGCTGCAGGAGACCCGCGGCGAGAAGCGCCACCGTCGATTTACCGCTTCCGTTGGGACCGAGCAGCACCGTCCGCGAACCCGGTCGCAGCGTCAGGTCGACCTCGCGGACGGCGAGGTCGGAGGCGCCATATGAGTAGGAGACGGATTCGAGGGTGAGCATGTGCGCCGTTCGAGCGGGGCGGATACGAACCCATATTATAGGCGGTCGCCTATCCGCGAACACGAAAGAGGCCCGGGAAGGGCCGGACCTCTCTCGTCGTTCATGGAGGGTGGTTCGTCCACTACGGCGTGACGGGGGTGAGGCCGGTCATCTCGTAGGAATCGGAGATGGCGAACTCGCTCGTCTCGACCAGGTAGTCACGGTACTCGGCACCGGTGTAGTTGGCCATACCACCGATGTTGTACACCTTGCTCATGTCGTATCCGTTGGCGTTCAGGATGTCCATGAGCATGGCCACGCGGCCACCGGACTGGCAGACGATGAAGAGCGTCTCGTCCTTGGGGAAGAGCTCGTTCAGGAGCTCGACGGACTCCTCGTACTGCGGGACGGGGTTCTTGACGTCTCCACCGAAGAGTTGGGTCTTGGTGGGGTCGGTACCGGCGTCCTGGTCCCAGATGAGACCGAAGAACGGTACGACCTCGAAGTTGCGGAAGTGCTTCATCGAGTAGTCGGAGTAGTTCCGGAGGTCGATGTACTTGACGTCGGAACGGCCGAGGTACTGGACGAGGTTGTCAGAACCGATCGACGAGCATGCAGCTGCGAAGCTGTCGGGGCCGCACGGGGTCTCATCGGGCGAATCCTTGTCAGCCTTGAAGGACTTGGAGGTGTCGCGTGGCTCGGGCAGGTCAGCCGAGTCGGCGGATGCTGCAGGTGCAGCCGGTGCGACAGGTGCGGGAGCTGCGGCCGGAGCATCAGCGGAGGTGACGGGTGCAGCTGCGCCTCCGGACACGTTGTTGAGCTCCGTGCCCTTCTCGAAGTACGGGTTGGTTCCGTGGTACTCGAAGATCCCGTGCAGGATGCGGATGATGTTGTTCGTGGACACGGAGGCGCCGGTGAACGCATCGATGCTGTAGCCGGAACGGCCGTCGCCCGAAGTGTAATCAGCGGCGTCGATGTCATCCTTGGTGGAGAGGTCCTTGATCTGCGCGTACGTCTTGCCCTCGAAGTACGGGAGGAACTCGTCGAGGATGGTCTCGTACTTCACGCCGGACGGCATCTCCATGCTGTCGCCCCAGAAGCCACCGTTGTAGTGGCCGGAGGAGTCCAGACCGAAGGAGACGTAATCGATGGCGGCGTCAGCGATATCCTTACTCTCAGGGAGTGAGAGTTCCACGAAGATCGTCTGCCAGTAGTTCACGTTGGCGGGACGGCACGTGCAGGACACGTAGCTCACCTGGTACTTTATGGAGCTGCGCTCCTCGGTGATGAAGTTTATGAAGCCGTAGAAGGTGTTCTCTTCCTTCGGGCCATCGATGTGATTGAACGGGATGACCGCTACGGGGTTGGCCTTTGTGTTGGGACCGATGTCGGCGCTCGTGTTGAGGAAGTCGTTAACGCTGAGAACGTCCAGCGATACGGTACCCGTGCTCTCCCCACCTTCAGCCTGCTGCTCGGTGGCGGTATCGGTGGAGCCAGAGGCTGTCGAGTCATCGGTTTCAGCCGCTGTGTTCCCGCACCCCACGAGCGCGATGGCCACGATGAGTGCCATGAGCGCGACGAGGAATCTCAGGTGCTTCATGTGCGTTCCTTTCAGGCGCCCTCCCGGTGCGACACGGAGAGAGGGCAGCCGGTTCCAGCGAGAAGGGACGACCCCCTCCCGGGTGACACGGTACTGTCGAACCTAGAAAGAACGTTCTTTCTCTCGACTATAGCAAGGAACACCCGACTGCACAATATGAAATCTGGATTAAATTGCCTGGTAAACCCTACTGTACCAGTGGGTTATTCGTCAGCTGCGGGAGTGGCTTCGCGCTTAGCGATGCTCCGGATGACAGCAGCTGCCACGTCATCAGCATGCTCAGGGAGCGGGTCGGTGATGATCCGATCCAGGCGCATCCCGATGAACCGAGCCGTGATGCCGCACATGATGCCGGAGAGGACGTGGTTATCCATGTCGCGTATGACCCCCTCCTCCTTTCCATGCTCCATGATCACATTGATGACCTTCAGGCCCTCGCGTGAGCAGACATGGAGTGCCTCTCCCTCATCCACAGGCTGTGAGGTGAAGTTGAGGTACGAGACGAGATACGGCTCATCCTCGGTCATCTCGAACATGGTCTGTATGTAGGCATGGATCTGCTCGAGCGCACCCTCAGCCGAGAAGGTCTTCTCCTCGTGGATGGTGCGGAAGCGGTCGGTCACTCGGGTATGGAGGGAGTCGGCGATCTGGCGCTTGCTCTGGAAATGATGGTATACGGCACCGGTGCTCGTGCCGGACCGCTTCACGATCTCGGGGATGGACGTGTCATGATAGCCCTTCTCAACGAAGAGCTCCAACGCGGCCTGGAGGATGCGCTCCTCTATCGAGCCGTTCTGAGCCGAATGCTCCGTCATGCCGATCCCTCCTCGGTCCATCCACCCCTGGAATGAGGAAACGGAAGGCCGGGGATGTGATATCCGTCGACCTCCCGTTCGATTCCTCCTGGAATGAAGGCTATTCCTTCACTTCTTCAGCGTCGTCGGCCTCGGCGTCACCGTCGGTCTCCTCGGCGACCACGTCCTCGGACGCGTCCTCCTCGGCTACCTGCTCCTCCTCGACCTCCGGAGTCTCCTTTACAGGCTCCTCCTCAGGCTTCGCCTCAGCCTTCTTAGCTGCCGGAGCTGCCTTCTTGGCCGGTATTTCCTTCTTCTCCTTGGGCTGGACCGCCTCCTGGACGAGCTCCATGATCACCATGGGAGCGTTGTCGCCCTTGCGGGGTCCGAGCTTGAAGATGCGGGTGTAGCCGCCGTTACGGTCGGCCCACATACCCTGTTCCGCCTTCTGGAAGATCTCACCCACGAGGGTGCTGTCTCCGCCGAGTGCGGTGATCGCCTGACGGCGAGCGTGCAGGGTGCCGGTCTTGGCCCACGTGATCACGCGATCCACTTCGGGGCGGATCTCCTTCGCGCGGGTCGCGGTGGTCTTGATGCGGTCGTTTAGGAACAGCGCGGTCACGAGGCTTCTCTTCATGGCCTTCGTGTGGCTCGCGTCGGTCCCGAGCTTACGACCTCTTTTCTGGTGTCTCATACGGCCTCTCCCGATCGATCTAAGACTTGAGCTCGAGGCCCATGTCCACAAGTTTGTCCTTTACCTCTTCGATCGACTTAGCGCCGAAGTTCCTGATGTTCAGGAGGTCGTTCTCGCTGAAGTCGACGAGCTGGCGCACGGAATGGATACCGGCGCGCTTGAGGCAGTTGTAGGAACGGACCGAGAGGTCCAGATCCTCGATCTGCTTCTCGAGCTCCACGTTGTCCTCGGTGACCTCGGGCGCGAAGATCGAGGCGTCCTCGACTTCCTCCCCTACGTCGGACAGCGTGATGAAGGCGTTCATGTGCTGGTTGATGATGTTAGCCGCTTGGCAGACAGCATCGACCGGCTTGATGGATCCGTCCGTCTGCACCTCGAGGATGAGACGACCGTAGTCCGTGCGCTGACCGACACGCGTGTCCTCGACGAGCTTGGTGACACGCGAAACGGGCGAGAAGAGCGAATCCACATGGATGTTGCCGATGGGATCCGAATCACGCTTGTTGCGCTCGGCTGAAACGTAGCCGCGACCGGTACCGATACGCATGGACATGGTGAGCTGTGCACCGTCGTCGAGCGTAGCGATGACATGGTCGGGGTTGATGAGCTCGAACTCGGAAGGGACGAAGAAGTCCGCACCCGTGACCGTTGCGGGGCCGGTGACCGAAGCGGTCGCCGTTGCCTCGACGTCGGTGCCGTTGGCTGCGAACACGAGACCCTTCACGTTGAGCACGATGTCGGTGACGTCCTCGCGGACACCATCGATCGTCGAGAACTCATGCTGTACACCGTCGATGTGGATCGCCTCGACGGCTGCACCATCGAGTGAGGAGAGGAGCACACGGCGGAGCGAGTTGCCCAGCGTGTCACCATATCCGCGCTCGAGGGGCTCCACGATGATACGCGCGAACGAATCATCGACCTGTTCTACGGTTACCTGGGGCCTGATGAACTCTGACATGCTGATGTAGCCTCCTTAGATAGCCGCGGACTTACTTGGAGTAGAGCTCGACGATGAGCTGCTCGTTGATGTCGAGATCGATCTGCTCACGCGTGGGCATCGCGATGACGGAACCCTGGAGCTTCTCGATATCCACCTCGAGCCAACCCGGAACCTCCATGCGCTCGGAAGCGATGAGGGAGCTCTTGATGACGAGGAGGTCGCGCGCCTTCTCGGCCACGGCCACGAGGTCTCCCTCACGGACGCGGTAGGAAGGGATGTCCACGCGGCGGCCGTTCACGGTGATGTGACCGTGGCGCACCTGCTGACGGGCTTCCTTGCGCGACTTGGCGAAACCGAGACGGAACACCACGTTGTCCAGACGGGTCTCCAGCAGTCGCAGGAGGTTCTGGCCGGTGATGCCGGGCTGACGGTTGGCGGTCTCGTAGTAGCTATGGAACTGCTTCTCGAGGAGACCGTATATACGCTTGGTCTTCTGCTTCTCACGGAGCTGAGTGCGATACTCGGACTCCTTGATGCGCTTCTTACCTGCCTCGCCCGGAGCATACGGGCGACGCTCGAACGCACACTTATCGGTGTAGCAGCGGCTCCCCTTGAGGAACAGCTTCGCACCTTCTCGGCGGCACAGACGACAGTCCGCCCCTGTATAACGAGCCATGATCGAATCCTTCCGAGTTAAACGCGACGACGCTTGCGCTGACGGCAACCGTTGTGCGGAGTGGGGGTCACGTCTTGGATGCTCGTCACTTCGAGGCCGGCAGCCTGAAGCGAGCGGATGGCGGTCTCACGACCGGAGCCGGGGCCCTTGACGAAGACGGAGACCTTTCGGACGCCGTGCTCCTGGGCGGTCTTGGCGCACTGCTCCGCTGCCATCTGAGCGGCGAACGGAGTCGACTTACGCGAGCCCTTGAAGCCCACGGTACCAGCCGAGTTCCATGCCACCACGTTACCCTGGGGATCCGTGATGGAGATGATCGTGTTGTTGAACGTGCTCTTGATGTGAGCCTGTCCGACCGCGATGTTCTTGCGGTCTGTACGCCTCACACGTGTACGGACTTGTTTCTTCGCCATGGATTAACCCCTCTTCTTCGCACCGATTTGACGACGCGGGCCCTTGCGGGTGCGTGCGTTCGTGTGGGTGCGCTGTCCACGGACCGGAAGTCCTCGACGGTGACGGAGACCACGGTAGCAACCGATCTCCATGAGACGCTTCACGTCTTGTGAATGATCACGGCGGAGGTCACCCTCGACCATGAGGTTCTTATCGATGTAATCGCGAAGTTGGGAGACTTCTTCTTCCGTGAGGTCACGGACACGCGTATCGGGATCGATACCGGTAGCCTCGACGATCTTCTTCGCAGTCGTGCGGCCGATTCCGTAGATATACGTGAGACCTATCTCGACGCGCTTCTCGCGCGGAAGGTCGACACCTGTTATACGGGCCAACGTAAGGCTCCTTCCTGCTAGCCCTGGCGCTGCTTGTGACGGGGATTCTCGCAGATCACGAGGACCCGACCTTCGCGCCGGATGATCTTGCACTTGTCACACATCTTCTTAACCGAAGGACGTACCTTCATGTCTCTTCCTTTCGGTACTGCACTTGCTCTTATATCTACTCGTCCAGCCGCAGACGTTTATCATCATCGGCTTCCCTGGAAAGACGACACAACCGTACCCATGTGACCCTCTGACAGGGCTTCGGGGACGGATGCGGTTTCAGGGAGTCTTACTTGTAGCGATAGGTGATGCGGCCACGCGTAAGGTCGTACGGGGAGAGCTCCACCACGACCTTGTCACCAGGGAGGATCCGGATGTAGTTCATCCTGATCTTGCCTGAGATGTGCGCCAGCACGGAGTGCCCGTTCTCGAGCTCCACCCGGAACATAGCATTGGGTAGCGGCTCCATGACGGTGCCTTCCAGTTCTATCGCTTCTTCACGCTTAGACAAATAACTCAACTTCCTGTGGGTGTTTCACGGCAATTGAACATACTACCGTAGAGGCGTCCTGTAGTGCAAGGATGCCGAATAACTCCATATTCCGCTTGAGATGCGTAGGCAAGTGTAACAGAGATAGGGCAAGAAGCCCGTGTGTTCTCGGGATATCCATCGTATGACGGAGAAGAGCCCCGGGGTCGCAGGGGGAGGGAGAGGGTAGCGACTCCGGGGCTCTCAGGAGGGAGTACTTCCCGTTCGAGCAGTTATCATAATAGAGTCTATTCTTTATTAAGTCAATCCTCTACTGAGGATATCTCCCGCCCTTCCCCGATCACCGAGCAAGGGCGTCCTGAACCTCGTCGATCACCTCTTGTACCTGCGCTTCCATCAAGGGGAACTCCACTTCATCGAAGAGATCCGACGAGAGAGCCCGCTGCGGCCATGCCAGGTGATTGAGAGCTCGTTCAGCCGCAGGCATCCGCAATACGAGTGGATCGGCTATGAGCACGGTGCGCTCCCGCTCCCCGAGGAGCGCCATGAGATCGCGCTCCCCCTCGAGACGGATGGTCCCGAGCTCCTTCGCCGACTTCCTGTCGTGGAAGAACGAAGCGATATCCATCCTGCTCCGGACGCCGGCGTCTCGGAGTGTCCGGGCAAGAGAATGTGCTCCCACCTGCTCACCCACGATGAGGATGTCGCCCTCCCCTTCGCCTCCGGCGTCGTGAGGCCTCACGCAGGAGAAAGGGTCCGCCTCCCCTTCCACCACAGCGCGCAGGAGCTCCCGGTACTTCTCGCCCGGAGGATCGAACGGATGGCCGACCACGTACGGGATACCGTGTTCTCGCTCGAGCGTGCGAGCCGATGGGAGCGCCGCCGAGCTCATCACGATGTTCAGGTGCGCGGCGGTGAGGTCGCGCACCGAGTCGAGCGTCATGGTCAGGGGAAGCGCGGCGTTCACTCGGATGGCTGCGGTCCCGAAGGCGGAGACGATCGTGGTTGCTCGCTCAGGAGAGCCGTGGTCGAACGGCGAGAGGCCCAGGAGATTCACGGTGAGCGGAGCATCGGGAGCAGGCTTCCTGGTGCTTCCGACGAACGCCGAGATGAGAGCCTCGAGCGCCCGAGCCATCCCGGCGGGATACCATGCGGTGCCGGTCGTCTCGATAGGCAGGATGGGGATATCCACCCGAGCCGCGAGCTCATCGGCCATCCCCACGACGTCCATCCCGATGAGCGCAGGTACGGGCGTCGCGATGAGCGCCGCGAACGGTGGATCGCCGTCGGTGATGAGCTGCTCCATCTGGTCGATGATGGTATCGTCGGCGCCGAGGATCGTATCCACCATCCGAAGCTGTCCGGACACGATGCCCGTGGAATCCGTACTCCAACGCGTCTCGTCGTGACGCGTGTAGTTGTACGTGCAGCAACCCGGATCGAGCATGACGATCAGCCCACCGAGTCCGTTGAGCGTCGCTGCGGCTCCGGAGTAATCGGCCGCGAACGGCGGGAGATAGCGCGCGAGCCTACCCACGTCTCACCTCCCGATCCCGGCGGTTCCCGTGCGATGCGCCTGCACGAGACCATCCATCAGCTGCACGACCCCATCCAGGCCGAAGCATCCTTCGTCGTGGAACATGTCGAGCCATCTCTCGGTCCTGAACAGCGCTCGCCCATCGTTCCCTATGGCGAGAAGCCCAGAGCGATCAGCTTCCGCAGCGTGAGCGGACACGGCCGTCGCTGAACCGAGCAGCGCGACCTGTGGATACCGCTCCCCGATCCGATCGCGTGCGGCGCTCTCATCGGACTTCGTATGGAGTGCGAGAACCGCTTCCACGCGGAATCCGTATCCGAGCAGCGCCTCCGCGAGCGCGAACGGGGTGAACGACGCGAGGCTGTCCACGACGAGCGGTGTAT
Organism: uncultured Coriobacteriales bacterium; assembly: GCA_964448475.1. Classification (GTDB taxonomy): domain Bacteria; phylum Actinomycetota; class Coriobacteriia; order Coriobacteriales; family CAYVBA01; genus CAYVBA01. Next base: position 16,506 of record CAYVBA010000015.1, on the reverse strand, counting down.
CCCCCACCTCGTCGAGCGCGCGATCCACGGCTCTGCGGGCACGTTGGACAAGACCGTCGTCGAGCACGAACGGGACGCCGAGTGCCGCTGCCAGCGTCCGGTAGTGATCCACGATGGTATCGATGTCGTAGCTCGGGCCGAATCCGACAGCAGGGATCCCCAGCTCGCGCTCCATGCGTTGCGCGGGTTTCTCGCCCATCCAGGTGGTCACCACGTTCAGCGAGCTGTCGGAGAGAGCGGCGTACTCGTCGTACGTGGTGACGAGAGCGATGTTACGGATCCGCGGCACTCCCCAGGAACGCAAGGCGGTCGCGAATTCGGACGTCGGTGGCAGATCGTTGAATCGCCCCACGATGTTGACGCTGCCGTCACGCGCATCGGTCCGCTCGAGCAGCGAGTAGATGCCCCCTTGCATGTCGTGCTTCCTGTCGTCGATGGGATTGACGTGCGCGATCAGGAAGCGGATATCGGGGATGGAGTGGGTGAGTTCGGCGAGAAGGGCGTCGTCGTCGATCCCCAGCAGATCGTCGATGCAGTGGAAGTAGAGCGTGAGCACACGCGGGCGCGTGGGAAGCGTCCCGAGGAGCTCCTCCACGATGCGCGCGATGTCCTCCTGGTGGGTGGCCGCGATGATATCGGTGTCGTCCAGGATGTAGAAACTCGTCTCACCGTCAGCGCCTTCGCGGAACGCTCGGAGCGCATGACGCCGGCCGCATCCCTCGGGGCAGAGGTAGAGCGTGTGACTCTCGGGAACACGGAGCGTGTTCCGCTTCCGTCGCGGCATGGGTGGTCTGTGCAGGAGATTCGCCACAGATCACGCCTCCAGACCCATGACGTAGCGCGCGAGCTCGCGGTAGGAGGAAGCGGCCTCGGAATCCGGGAAGCGCTCGAGGGCGAGGGCGCCCTCCTTATCGGCCTCCTGGATCTCATGGCTCCGGGGGATCTCCGCCACGATGGGCACGCCCTCCTCACGGGAGAAGCGCTCGAGGATCGCATCCTCGTCCTCGACGCCGCGCTTGTTGGCCACGAGTCCTGCGAGCTCCGCGTAGTTGCGTGTCCTGAAGTTGTCGAGTGCTCGTTTGATGTTGGATGCCGCGTAGAGCGCCATCATCTCGCCGGAGGAAACGATGAGCACATGCTGAGCGTACTTGCTGCGTAGCGGCATGGCGAAACCTCCGCACACCACGTCCCCCAGGACGTCGTACAGGATCGCATCGGGCTCGTACTCCCCGTACGCATCGAGGGACTCGAGCAGCTCGAAGGCCGTGATGATACCGCGCCCAGCACAACCGATCCCGGGAAGCGGGCCGCCTGCTTCCACGCATAGTACGCCGTTCGCAGCCTCGAAGACGATGTCCGATAGCTCGACGTCATCGTCCTTCTCGCGCATCATGTCCAGCACCGTGGGGATCCGCTCGCCGCCCATGAGGAGCCGCGTGGAGTCGGCCTTGGGATCGCAGCCGATCTGCATGACGGTCAGCCCCTCGGCAGCGAGCGCGCCCGCCAGATTGCTCACCGTCGTGGATTTCCCGATGCCGCCCTTGCCGTACACCGCTATACGCAACACGGTCCGCACCTCCTGTAAGAGCTCCGACCCGCCCTCACCTTAACGTCATCTTAATCAGGTGGGTCCCCGCGGGGATATCATCCCTTGCTCGGTATGATACAAGCGGTCCGAACCTTTCGCGTCACTTCTGTAACATCTGACGACGCCTGCACGAACGCATCGGACCTACCGTTATAGTTGGAAGCACATTCGGAAGCAGGATGACGGAGCCGGCATGCGGATACTCATCACGACGGATACATTCACACCAGCGGTGAACGGTGTCGTGACCTCCACGACGGATCTCTGCCGCCAGCTCCTGGACCGCGGCCATGATGTGCGCCTCGTGGCACCGGCTGAACGACCTCATCGCGCCGGGCACATCGAGTACGTCCGCTCCCTGCGCGTCCCCATCTACCCTGACGCGCGGTTGTGCACCTCGAACCTCATCCCCCGCGGGATCGTGCGCGAGCTCGCGGACTGGAAGCCGGACATCGTCCACTCGCAGACCGAGTTCTCCACCTTCATCACGGCACGCAACGTGGCGTCGCATTCGAGTGCTGCGCGGATCCATACCTACCATACGCTGTACGAACAGTACACCTCGTACTTCTCGCCGTCTCAGAGGCTGGGCGAGAAGTTCGTGTCGTCACTCTCCCATTCGGTGCTCAAGGGGTTCGACGCGATCGTGGCTCCCAGCACCAAGACCGAGCGCGTGCTGCGCGGTTACGGGTTGGGCAATCGGATAGCCGTGATCCCTTCCGGGATCGACTTGGCGCGGTTCCGGACCGTACCGGAGGATGCCCGCGACACGATCCGCGAGCGTCACGGCATAAGTGCTGATGCTCCCGTCGTCCTCATGGTGGGCCGACTCGGCGCCGAGAAGCGGATGGACGCCGTGATCGACCGCTTCCCGGAACTGCTGCGTATGCTTCCGGAAGCGCGCCTCATGATCGTGGGAGACGGACCTGATGCGCGTCACCTCATGCAGCTGGTCGAAGCTCGCGGGATCGAGCGTGCGGTCGTGTTCACCGGTGCCGTGGGGCGCGAGGAGATCGCATCCTACTACCATGCGGCCGACCTCTTCACGAGCGCTTCCCGCTCGGAGACGCAAGGACTCACGTATCTCGAGGCTTCGGCGTGCGGATTGCCGCTCGTAGCTCAGCGCGATGAATGCCTGGAGGGCGTGCTGATCGAGGGTATCAACGGCTCGGGCTTCTCGGACGTGGCCGATCTCCCGCAGCTCGCGTACGAGATCCTGACCGACGCCGACCTCAAGCGTGAGATGAGCGTAGCCGCAGCGGAGCTCTCGAGCGCATTCGATGTACGCGAATTCGGTGCTCGCATGGAGCGGTTGTACGAAGAGTCCATCGAGAACCGTCACGACCGACAGCGGACCGGCTTGATACGAAAGCCGTTCTCGTTCGCGTGATCCGGATTACGGAGTAGCCCATGCATACCATCACTATGCTCAGTCGCGCTGAGAGTGTGGAAGGGCAAGGCGTAGGCTCGGCGTTCTCCGAGCAGATGTCGCTTCTCAGGAGCGAGCTCTCGCACGACTTCCGCGTGAAGGTGAACGTGGGCGGTCAGACCGATCTGCTGCATGTGCATACGATCAATCCCGAGTACCGGATACGTATCGCCACGAGTTCGGTGCCCACGCTCGGAGCCGTCCACTTCATCCCGTCCACGCTCGAGGGCTCCATCAAGCTCCCTCGGTTCGCCCGTGGCGTCTTCTACAAGTACCTGCTGAACTTCTATCGGAGTCTGGACCATCTGGTCACCGTCAATCCGATGTTCGTCCATGAGCTCGAGAAGCTCGGGTTCGATCCGGCACGCGTACATTCCATCCCCAACTACGTGGATCCCACCATCTTCCATCCGCTCTCACGTGAGGAACGGATCGTCGTGCGTGATACGTTCGGGATCTCCTCCGATACCTTCGTGGTGATCGGTGTGGGACAGGTTCAGAAGCGCAAAGGGATCCTGGATTTCCTGGACGTCGCTCGCATGCACCCTGAGATGCGGTTCCTCTGGGTGGGAGGATTCTCCTTCGGTTCCATCACCGACGGTTACGACGAGCTCAAGCGCGTGATGGAGCACCCACCGCATAACGTCCACTTCACGGGCATCGTTCCACGAGCCGATATCCCCGTGCTCTACGGCATGGCCGATGCTTTGCTCCTACCTTCGTACGCCGAGCTCTTCCCCATGACGATCCTCGAAGCGGCTTCGACCGCCACTCCTCTGGTACTGAGGGACCTCCAGCTCTACGAGCCCATCATCGGCTCCGACTATCTCAAGGCCACGAGCCCCGAAGGATTCGCGTCCCGACTGGTCGAGCTGCGGGACGATCCTACTGCGCGCGCAGCGGCACAGTCCTTCTCGCTCTCCATACGTGACCGATACTCAGCGGAAACCGTAGCGGGGATGTGGAAGGAGCTCTACCTCTCGCTCATCGAGGAGCCTCGGCACCGATGAGTCCGACACCTGAGGAGATGCCCCGCGTAGGGACGAAGCGGTCGGCGATCATCAACATCTCGATACTGGTGCTGACCTTCGGTGTGATCGTCGGATACCTGGTGGTGACCGGTGATTGGCGACACATCAGCACGGCTCTCACCACGCTGTCGCCGCTGTGGATGGCGGTGGCTGTGGGATTGCTTGGTGTCTACTTGCTCTGCGAGGTCGGCATGATCACGATCGCCCTGCGCATGAGCGGAGACCGACTCCCGCTGCTCAAGAAGGCGGCGATCGCAGCGCTCGGCCAGCTCTACGGACTGATCACTCCCCTGCAGTCGGGATCGCAACCGGCGCAGCTCTACTACATGTCACGCTTCGGGATCCCTAGCGGCCGATCGGCGTTCGCGCTCTTCTCGAAGTTCGTCATCTTCCAGATCATGGTCACGTTGTTCGCGGCCGTCGTGCTCGTAGCGCGCTACCAGTACTTCACGGATACGTACGGCTCCGTCGTGGCACTCTCACTACCTGCGTTCGCGCTGCACTTCGCCATAGTGATCGGCCTCATCTCGCTCGCGGCGTCACCCAGGAGCACCGAGCGGTTCGTCATGTGGTTCATGGGCATCTACGCGAGATTCAGCAAGAGCGTTGACGTGGACGAAGCACGCGCCAAGGCGCATGAGCAGCTCGGTCACTTCTCCGACTCGCTCTCGCTGCTGAAGGAGCACGTCCCGTCACTTCTCGCTATGGCAGGCGTTACGACGATCCAGTTGATTGCCTTCTACCTGATCCCGGCTGCCATCATCCGAGCGCTCCACCTGCCCGTCGGCGACCTCGTCACCACCGTCGCCGCCGCTGCGTTCGTCCTCATGATCCAGACGGCGATGCCGCTCCCCGGCGGTTCCGGCGCTGCAGAGGGCGGATTCGCCACCTTCTTCAATCTCATGTTCCCGAGCTCCACCCTCGTGGTGATCGCGCTTCTCATCTGGAGGACCATCACGCTCGTACTGCCGATCGTGATCGGTGTGATATTCCTCTTCGTGACGGACCGCATGTACATCGAGCTGTCCGATCGTTCATCGGGCGAGAAGGACGGGGCGGATGGCGGGACGTGAGCTGGGACAGGATCCGAGTATCCATCCGACGAGCTCGGTGATCGATTCCGAAGTCGGAGCGAGGCTCGACGAGTTCGAGGACATCCCCGCGTTCGTGAAACGCCACGGCGTCACTCCTGAGTGAGGATGACAGGTCCGTCAGCTGTGATTGCTACGGTCTTCTCGAAATGCGCTGAGGGCTTGCCATCGAGTGTGGCTACCGCCCAGCCGTCCTTCCGAGTAGCTACCTCGTAGCGACCTTCGGTCAGCATGGGCTCGATCGCGAGGACCATACCCTCACGCAGTTTGACGCCCGTACCGCGGCGGCCGAAGTTGGGGACGTCGGGCTTCTCGTGCATGTTGCGCCCGATGCCGTGACCGACGTACTGGCGGATCACGCCGAATCCGGCGTCTTCAGCGATTTTCTGGACAGCGGCGCCTATGTCACCGAGATGATTTCCCGGAACCGCCTGAGCGATGCCGGCCTCGAGGCTCGCTTCCGTGACCTGGAGCAGCTCCTTGGTACGAGCAGGGACCGATTCCCCAACCATGTAGGTCCAAGCGTTATCACCGACCCAGCCATCCACGATAGCTCCGGTGTCGATCGAGATGATGTCCCCATCCTGGAGGATCACATCGTGGCTGGGGATGCCGTGAACGACGATCTCGTTCACCGAGGCACAGATGGAGCCCGGAAAACCGCCGTATCCCTTGAATGCCGGAGTGCCACCGCCCATTCGGATGATGCGTTCGGCGAACTCATCGAGTTCGAACGTCGAGATGCCCGGGCGGATGATGTCGCCGACCATGCGCAGAGCGCGAGCGCTCAGCGCACCGGCCGGCTTCATCTGTTCGATCTGCTCTGGCGACTTGATCCTGATCACAGTGACAGAGCAGCTTTGATGTCGGAGAAGACCTCGTCCATCCCTTGATCGCCGTCGACCTTGCGGAGGAGACCCTGACCCTTGTAGTAATCGATGAGGGGTGCGGTCTGCTCCTCGTACACGGAGAGACGGTTCCTCACGGTGTCCTCGGAGTCGTCGTCACGCTGGTACATCTCGCCACCGCACGTGGGGCAGACCTCATCGGCTGCGGTGCCGATGTAGCCGCAATCACGGCAGACGCGGCGTGAGCTCAGACGCTCGACGATGACCTCGGGGTCGATGTCGATCAGGAGCGCGGCTTCGATGTCCTGCTCGAGCTGTGCGAGCTCGGTATCGAGAGCGACAGCCTGCGTGGTGGTACGAGGGAAACCGTCGAGGATGAAGCCCTGCTTGGCATCCTCTTCAGCGAGGCGCTCCTTCACCATGTCGATCACGAGATCGTCGGGCACGAGCTCCCCGGCATCCATGTATGACTTGGCCTTCTTGCCGAGCTCGGTCTGGTTCTTCACAGCCGCGCGGAGGATGTCCCCCGTGGAGATGTGAGCGAGACCGTAATCCGCAGCAAGACGCTTAGCCTGGGTTCCCTTACCTGCACCGGGTGCACCCAGGAGCACGATGTTCTGTGCCATCCGCTTTCCTCTCTTACCTGAAGAAGCCTTCGTAGTCGTGCATCTTCAACTGGCTCTCCACCTTGTTCATCGTATCGAGGGCGACACCGACCATGATGAGGATCGAGGTTCCGCCGAACGCCTGAATGAGCGGGTTGTTGGTGAAGAAGAAGAAGATGGACGGGACGATAGCCACGAGCGCGATGAAGATCGCACCCGGCAGCGTGATCCTGTTGAGGACGTTCTTTATGTACTGGACGGTTGCTCCACCGGGTCTGATGCCGGGGATGAAGCCACCCTGCTTGCGTAGGTTGTCAGCCGTGTCCTGCGGATTGAACACCATGGCGGTATAGAAGTACGCGAAGAACACGATGAGGACGAACGACATGATCCAGTTGAGCCATCCGGTTGACAGCGCGTTGGCTACCGTCTGGATCCAACCCACATCGGAGAAGAAGATCGCGATCTGAGCCGGGAAGTAGAGCAGAGCCGACGCGAAGATGATCGGGATGACGCCGGCCGTGTTGACCTTCAGCGGCAGATAGGTGGAGGTGCCACCCATGACGCGGCGTCCGACGACACGCTTCGCATACTGGATCGGGATCCTACGCTGACCACTCTCGATGAAGACGATGAGCGGGATTACGAACAGGATGATCAGCACGATACCGATCGTCTGGATGATGCCGTTGGTGGTCAGTTCGAGCGAGCTGAACAGCGCACCAGGGAATCCAGCAACGATGTTCGCGAAGATCAGAAGTGACATACCGTTACCGACACCACGCTGTGTGATGAGCTCACCCATCCACATGATGAGCATGGAGCCTATGACCAGCGTGGCTACGATGACGACATCCGTTACTATGCTCGGCATACCAGTTCCTGCGAAGGAGATCCCGAAGGAGGGACCCTTGAAGAGGAACAGGTATCCGACGGCCGAGACCAAGGAGAGCACGAGCGTCAGATACCGCGTGTATTGCGTGATCTTCCTCTGCCCAGCCTCGCCTTCCTTAGCCAAGCTCGAGAGCGTGGGAACGACCGCCTGCATCATCTGCATGATGATGGACGCGGTGATGTACGGCATGATCCCGAGCGAGAAGAGCGAGACGTTGGAGAGCGCACCACCGGAGAACATGTTGAGGAGCACCATGGTGGAGCCCATACCGCCGGTCGCTTCCTGGAAAGCAGATACCAGTCCCTGGAACGGGATTCCAGGAACTGGTATGTGCGCGCCGACCCGGTAGAGCGCGATCATTCCGAGCGTGAACAGGATCTTGTTGCGGAGCTCAGAGATATTGAACGCGTTCCTCAGGGCTTTTAGCATATCGGCTCGACCGTCCCTCCAGCTCCTTCGATCTTCTCTTGAGCGGAGCCGGAGATCTTGTCCACCTTGACGGTGAGCTTCTTGGTGATCTCACCTTCGCCAAGTACCTTGACGGGGAGCGTCGGCTTCTTGATGACGCCCTTAGCGTGAAGCGAATCTCCGTCGACGGTGTCGCCATCCTCGAAGAGCTCATCGAGACGCTCGACGTTGATGACCGCGTAGTAGGTCTTGTTGTGGCTGACGAAGCCAGGGAGCTTGGGAAGGCGCATGGCCAAGGGTGTCTGCCCACCCTCGAAGCCCGGTCCCTTACCGCCACCGGAGCGCGAACCGGCTCCCTTGTGGCCCCGGCCAGAAGTCTTCCCGAGGCCTGATGCGGGACCACGGCCGACGCGCTTGCGTCGTTTCCGCGAATCCGCAGCCGGCTTGAGGTCATGAAGCTGCATGGATATCTCCTAGATCTCTTCAACGTCGATGAGGTGCTGGACCTTGAAGATCATTCCGCGGACGGCATCGTTGTCGACCTGTTCCACGGACTGACCGATACGACCGAGTCCGAGCGCCTTCAGAGTACGACCCTGGTCCTTCTTGAAACCGATAGCGCTCTTGACCTGAGTCAGGCGAAGGGCCTTCTCTTCCTGTGCCATATCTTACTCCTTACCCACGAACATCTCGCCGACGGTAAGACCACGACGATGTGCGGTCTCCTGGGGGCTCGAGAGGCTCTTGAGACCCTCGGCCGCCGCCTTGACGATGTTGAGTGCGTTGTCCGTGCCGAGCGACTTCGAAAGGATGTCATTGATGCCAGCGAGCTCGAAGAGCGCGCGAACAGGACCACCTGCGATGACGCCCGTACCGTCGGTTGCGGGCTTGATCAGAACGCGACCTGCTCCGTACACACCCATCGCCTCGTGGGGGATAGTGCCGGACTCGGTCAGCGGGATGTTGAACATGTTCTTCTTGGCATCCTCGACACCCTTCTGGATGGCGATGGGTACCTCGGAGGACTTGCCCATACCGACGCCCACGTTGCCCTTGCCGTCACCGACGACGACGAGCGCGGTCAGGGAGAAACGTCGACCGCCCTTGACTACCTTGGAGACACGGTTGATGTAGACGACGCGCTCCTGCAGCTCGGGTACTTCTTGTTCGTTCCTACGTGCCATGGGATCGTTCCTCCTAGAACTTCAGACCAGCACTGCGCGCGCCATCGGCGAGTGCTTGGATACGGCCATGGTAGATACGTCCGCCACGATCGAAGACAACCTCTTCGATTCCGGCTTCCTTGGCTCGCTTGCCAACGAGTTCACCGACGAGCTTTGCAGCTTCCTTATTGCCGGTGGCCTTGCCTTCCGAGCGGAGCTCGGGATCGAGGGTCGAGGCGGAGACCAGAGTCCTACCTGCGATGTCGTCGATCACCTGTGCATAGATATGTGCACTCGAACGGGTCACGCGGAGACGGGGACGCTCTTCGGTGCCCCTGATCTTCGCACGGACACGGCGCTGGCGGCGCTTCAGTCCCGCCTGCTTCGCCTTGTGCTTGTTCATCTCGTTACTCTCCTCGTATCGATAGCGCGTTGGCGCTCTATTCCTTCAATCACTTACTACTTAGCAGCCTTGCCGAGCTTACGACGGACGTGCTCACCCTCGTAGCGGATACCCTTGCCCTTGTAAGGCTCTGGCGGGCGGTAGCCGCGAATCTCGGCAGCGATCTGGCCGACGCGCTGCTTATCGATACCCTTCACGATGATCTGAGTGGGGGCGGGAACCTCGAACTCGAGTCCCTCCTCCGGCTCGACCTGGATCGGGTGGGAATAGCCGAGCTGGAGGTCGAGGGTCTTGCCCTTGAGGGAAGCCCTGTAACCGACACCGACGAGCTCGAGCTTCTTGGAATAGCCCTCGGATACACCGATGACCATGTTGTTGATGAGGGTACGGGTCAGGCCGTGCAGCGAGTTGGCCTCGGAGCTCTCCTCCTTGGTCGTCACCGTGACGGTGCCGTCCTCGAGGGTCACATCGAGACGCTCGGAGAAGTCCTGGGTGAGCTCACCCTTGGGACCCTTGACCTTGACCGTCTGACCATCTATTGCGACCTCGACCCCGGAAGGGACAGAGATCGGTTGCTTTCCGATACGTGACACAGTCGTGCTCCTTTCCTCCGCCCATCATCACCAGATGTAGGCGATGACCTCTCCACCGACGCCAGCCTTGCGTGCATCGCGATCGGCCATCACGCCGTGCGAGGTCGAGATGATCGCGGTTCCCAGGCCACCGAGCACGCGGGGCAGATCGTCCTTGCCTGCGTAGATACGGAGACCGGGCTTCGAGATCCTGCGGATGCCGCGGATGACGCGCTCCCGCTTAGGACCGTACTTCAAGGTGATGGTGAGGGTGTTCTGAGGATCGCTCTCCACGACCTCGTAACCCACGACATATCCCTCTTCCTTCATGATGCGTGCGATCTCGACGAGCTTCTTGCTCGACGGCATCGAGACGTCATCATGGCTCGCCGAGTTAGCGTTACGCACTCGTGTGAGCATGTCTGCTATGGGATCCGTCACGTTCATTGTTTCCTCCTATGGTCACGGATGGACTCCCGGCCGGTTCGTCCCTACCCATGATAGGAACGCCTACCCCGGAGCCTCCCGCGGTCGTCTCGTCTTACCAGCTTGCCTTACGGACGCCGGGGAGCTCGCCCTTGCTGGCGAGTTCGCGCAGGCAGATCCTGCACAGTCCGAACTTACGATAGTAACCGCGCGGACGCCCGCACTTCTTGCAGCGGTTGTTCTCACGAGTGGAGAACTTGGCTGGGCGGTTCGCCTTCGCGATCATCGATTTCTTAGCCACGCTTCTTCCTCCAGTTCCTGATTACTTCTTGAAGGGGAAGCCGAACGCTTCGAGCAGCGCCTTCGCTTCCTCATCGGTCTTTGCGGTCGTGACGATCGTGATATCCATACCACGCGTCTTGTCGACCTTGTCGTAGTCGATCTCGGGGAAGATGAGCTGCTCGGTCACACCGAGTGAGAAGTTCCCACGGCCATCGAACGACGTCGAAGGGATACCGCGGAAGTCGCGGATCCTCGGGATCGCGATCGAGGTCAGACGATCGAAGAACTCCCACATACGATCGGAGCGGAGGGTGACCTTCGCGCCGATGGGCATGCCCTGGCGGAGCTTGAAGTTAGCGATCGACTTACGTGCGCGGGTGATCATCGGCTGCTGGCCGGTGATGATGCGGAGGTCTTCGACAGCCTTGTCGATGGCCTTCGAATCGGTGGCGGCTTCGCCGACACCCATGTTCACGACGATCTTCTCGATACGAGGAACCTCGTTGATGTTGCCGTAACCCAGCTGCTTGAAGAGCTGCTGTACTACTTCGCTCTTGTACTTCTCTTTCAGACGTGGTGCCATTCCTACTCCTTAACGGTGGTTTAAGCACGGGATTCCGACCCCGTGCCCCCCGCTTCTCGCGGGAGCCAGTCAGCGCTCTTCTCTAGAAGCGCGCGTCACACTTCTTGCAGATGCGGACGACGTTCTTGCCGTCACGCTCCCGTGAGGTACGGGTGGGCTTGCCGCACTCCGGGCAGACGAGCTGCACACGGGATGCGTGGATGGGGGCTTCCTTGGTGAGGATGCCTCCACGAGGATTGGCCTGGGTCGGACGTGCCGACTTCTTCACCAAGGCGATCTTCTCCACCACGACCTTCTCGACATCGGGGAGCACACGCAGAACGGTGCCCTCGCTGCCGCGGTCCTTGCCGGAGAGGATCTTGACCTTGTCGCCCTTACGGATCTTCATGGACATACGAGTCATCCCTCCCTTACAGCGTCTCTGGTGCGAGAGAGACGATCTTCATGTACTTGCGGTCACGCAGCTCACGTGCAACCGGGCCGAAGATGCGGGTACCACGAGGCGCCCCGGCTTGGTCGATGACGACGCATGCGTTCTGGTCGAAACGGATGTATGAGCCATCCTTACGACGGATCTCCTTGACGGTCCGGACGATGACGCAACGAACGACGTCGCCTTTCTTGACGTTGCCGTTCGGAGCAGCTTCGCGTACGGATGCGATGATCACGTCACCGATCCCTGCGTAACGACGCTTCGAGCCGCCGAGGACCTTGACACACTTGACCTTGCGGGCGCCTGAGTTATCAGCCACTGCAAGCATCGATTCCATCTGGATCATGGTGGTCCCTTCCTACTTCGCGCGCTCGACGATGTCGTGGAGACGCCACCGCTTGAGCTTCGAGATGGGGCGGGTCTCCATGATGCGCACGGTGTCGCCGAGACCGGCGTTATTCTCCTCGTCGTGCGCGTGGAGCTTCTTCTTAGTGGTGATCATCTTGCCGTACTTCGGGTGACGCTTGCGGTCGGTGATCTCGACGACACATGTCTTATCGCCGGAGACCGAAACGACCACGCCCTGGCGCACCTTGCGCTTGTTGCGTTCTTCAGTCATCTCTATGCTCCAACTTCTTCACTCGACATGGCCCCGGCTTCGACACGCAGCTCACGCGAACGAATCTCGGTCTGGACACGAGCGATATCCTTCTTCACTACTTTCACGCGAGCAGTGTTATCCAGCTGGCTCGTAGCCATCTGGAAGCGCAGATTGAAGAGCTCAGTCCGAGCTTCCTTCAGCTTGTTCGCAAGCTCTGCGTCCGTAAGCTCACGGATCTCAGCGGCTTTCATCTACTCTTCCCCCTCACTTGACTCATCCGCGGCCTCTTCAGCCTCAGCCTCGGCGGCGAGCTCTTCCTGCTCTTCCTCGTAATCGACTGCTGCTTCGGCCTCAGCGACCGAACGTGCGAATGCACGCGGGTCGAACTTGGGCATCTCCTCGCCCTGGTCCTCCAGGGTGATGATCTTGCACTTCACCGGCAGCTTCTGGGCTGCGAGGCGGAGTGCCTCACGGGCCATCTCGTCTGAGACCTCAGCGATCTCGAACATGACGCGACCCGGTTTGACTACTGCGACCCACTCCTCAGGGTTACCCTTACCGGAACCCATGCGGGTTTCTGCAGGCTTCTTGGTGATGGGCTTGTCCGGGAATATCGTGATCCAGACCTTACCACCACGACGCATACGACGGGTCATAGCGACACGAGCGGCTTCGATCTGACGTGCAGTGATCCAATGCGGCTCAGTAGAAACGAGTCCGTACCAACCGAACTCAACCTTGGTATGACCCTTGGCCTTACCCTTCATGGAACCGCGCTGTACCTTACGGTACTTGACGCGCTTTGGGCTCATCATGTTGCTATCTCCTTCCCTCGCCGCGACGACCGCGCGGGCGGGACGAACCCTCGAGAGCAGGCTGGGGAGCCGGCTGACCGGGCAGCTTCTCGCCGAGGTAGATCCAAACCTTCACACCACAGGAACCCATGGTGGTAGCTGCAGTCGCCTGACCGTAATCGATCTTGGCGCGCAGGGTGTGCAGAGGCACCTGACCTTCGCGGTACCACTCACGACGGCCCATTTCGGCACCACCGAGACGGCCGGAGCACTCGACACGGATGCCTTTGGCCCCTGCCTTCATAGCGCTCTGGACAGCTTTCCGCATGGCACGGCGGAAAGCCACACGACCCTCGAGCTGATCTGCGACCGACCGAGCCACGAGCACTGCATCGAGCTCGGGGCGCTTGATCTCGATGACATCTACGGTGATGGTGCCATCGATGATCTTGGCGAGATCCTTGCGCAGGGCGTCGATCTCGGAGCCCTTCTTGCCGATGACGATACCGGGACGCGCGGTGTAGATGATCAGCTTCACCTTGTCCCCGGCACGCTCGATCTCCACACGGGAGAGCGCGGCACGGGCGAGACGCTTCTCGAGGAAGCGGCGGATCTCGATGTCATTAATGACTGTTTCCGCGTAGTTCTTGTCTGCGAACCAACGCGAACGCCAATCCTCGGTGATCCCGAGGCGGAAACCTGTGGGGTAGACTTTCTGACCCATGCTTGACCTACGCCTCCTTCCGGGATGAGACCACGACGGTGATGTGGCTCGTACGCTTACGGATACGGGATGCCGAGCCCTTAGCGCGCGGGCGGATACGCTTGAGGGTGGGACCCTCATCGACGTAGGTGGAGGTGACGTAAAGGTTATCCGTGCGCATGCCATGGTTGTTCTCAGCGTTGGCGACTGCGCTCTCAAGGACCTTCTCGACGACCTCGGCCACCGCGCGCTCGGAGAACGCGAGGATCTCGCGCGCCTCGGTCACGGACTTGCCACGGATGGTATCCACTACAGCACGGGACTTACGCGGGGCGACCCTCACGAAGCGTGCGCTTGCTTTTGCTTCCATCTAGACCTCCCCTTTCCTATGCCTTGTGGCCGCGGAAGGTACGAGTCGGCGCGAACTCGCCGAGCTTGTGACCAACCATGGACTCGGTGACGTATACAGGTACATGCTTTCGACCATCATGGACCGCGATCGTGTGACCGACCATCTCCGGGAAGATGGTAGAGGATCGCGACCAGGTCTTGACGACCTTCTTCTCGCCCGCTTCGTTCATCGCGGTGATACGCGAGAGGAGTCGGGTCTCGACGAAGGGTCCTTTCTTGAGACTTCTGCTCATGTGTTCTAGCTCCTACTCTCGGTTCCCGCGCTACTTCTTGCGACGACGGATGATGAGGCGGTTGGAAACCTTCTTCTTAGCACGCGTACGATAACCCTTGGTGGGAACACCCCACGGGGTGACCGGGTGACGTCCGGCGGTCTTGTTCTTACCTTCACCACCACCGTGGGGGTGATCCACGGGGTTCATGACGGTACCACGGACGGTCGGGCGGATGCCCTTCCAGCGACTACGACCAGCCTTACCGATGGTGATGTTGGCGTGTTCAGCGTTGCCTACCTCACCGACGGTCGCACGGCACGTCACGAGGACGCGACGCATCTCGGAGGATGGGAGACGGAGGACTGCGTATCCGCCTTCTTTACCCATCAGCTGGATCGAGGTGCCGGCGGAGCGAGCCATGGCTGCTCCCTTGCCCGGCATGAACTCGACGGCGTGGACCGTGGTTCCTACAGGGATCGCCGAGAGCGGAAGTGCGTTACCCGGCTTGATATCAGCATTCTCACCGGACTCGACCACGTCGCCGACCTTCAGGCCGCGGGGGTGAAGGATGTAGGCCTTCTCGCCATCAGCGTAGTGCAGAAGCGCGATACGAGCGGAACGGTTGGGATCGTACTCGATGGAAGCGACCTTGGCCGGGATGCCGTCCTTGGTTCGCTTGAAGTCGATACGACGGTACTGACGCTTGTGGCCACCACCTTGATGACGGGTGGTGATGCGTCCTTTGTGGTTGCGGCCGGCCTTCTTAGGCAGCGGCTCGAGCAATGACTTCTCCGGGGTGGTCGAAGTGATCTCGGCGAAATCCGAGACCGTCTGGAAACGACGACCGGGTGAAGTCGGCTTATATCTTCTAGTGCCCATCTCCCTCTCCTTCTCTTTCCGATTGCCGGGTGACGTTAGGGAAGTGCGTCCCCGACTCCGGATCATCTACCACGGTACCGGGCGGCTCCATGGACGTACGTACTTTACCACCTCTCCCTGACGCGCAGGGAGAGGAATCGTGGATATACAGAAACTATGAACCGAAGATCTCTATGGCCTCTCCGTCAGCGACGGTGACGATTGCCTTCTTCCACGTGCGTGTCGTACCTGCGACGTAGCGGACACGCTTGGGCTTGCGGGCAACGTTGATGGTGTTGACCTTGATGACGTTGACGTCGAAGAGTTCCTCGACGGCGCGTGCGATCTCTTCCTTGCGAGCAGTACGAGCGACTTCGAAGGTGTACTTCCCTTGCTCCATGAGATCGAACGACTTCTCGGAAACGATCGGACGAATGATGATATCGTGTGCGTCCTTCATTATGCGAGCACCTCCTCGAGGCGTGCGATGACAGCATCCGTGGCGAGGACCGCGGTGTTGTCGATGATGTCGTAGGTGTTCGCATCCGAGACAGCTATAACACGGACGCGCTTGATGTTGCGGAACGACAGGTAGGTGTCCAGGTCCTCATCATCGACGATAACGGTCACGCGACCCTCGATGCCGAGAGCATCCAGAAGCGCGATCGCTGCCTTGGTGGATGGACCTTCGAACTTGAACTCATCGATCACGAAGAGCTCCTCGTCAGCGAGCTTCGCTGAGAGAGCGCTGCGGATGGCGAGGTTGATGACCTTCTTGTTCACGCGGAAGGCGTAGGAACGGGGCTGAGGCCCGAAGACGACGCCACCGCCAACCCACTGAGGGGAACGGATGGAGCCCTGACGAGCACGACCGGTGCCCTTCTGGCGCCACGGCTTGCGGCCGCCACCGCTGACCATACCGCGCGACTTCGTGGCGTGCGTGCCCTGACGGGCAGCTGCCATCTGTGCGCGGACGACCTGATGCATGACGGGTATGTTCGGTTCGATACCGAAGACATCCTCGGACAGGTCGCGATCCGCGACCTTCTCGCCCGAGATGTTCTTGATCTGGATCTTAGACATCTTACTCTCCTCGTCGACCTAAGGCGGTTCTCGTTACGGCCTCTAGGCCATACGGATAGTCAGCAGGGCGTTCTTGCCACCGGG
>CAYVBA010000014.1:28575-28847 GCA_964448475.1 uncultured Coriobacteriales bacterium | reverse complement strand
ACGGCGGGAATCGCTCTGGTGACGTCGCGTTTCCCTGGTACGCATCTGCCGCTGCTCACAGTGATTGCAAGATGTGTGTAGGTACGTACAAATCGTCCTTCGGTCGGTTTGTACGTACCTACAATCTTGCCCTGTGGGGCCTGCTCGCCAGCTTCCGCGTACCTGCTGCACGTGGGTCTGCCTGCGCCAACCGCTAGGCTTCCGCGCCGCATTCGCGACGTGGTTCCTGCGGCAAAATCAAGCACCGCCCGGGCCCCTGAACCCAGGCGGTG
>CAYVBA010000014.1:19168-28565 GCA_964448475.1 uncultured Coriobacteriales bacterium | reverse complement strand
GCATGCTGTAGCCACGACCGAGCTTGTATCCCCGGCATTTGGTGCCGGTGCTCTTGCGCTCGAACGAGAAATCCTTGCCGTTCTCCGTCACGGACATCTTCACGCCCTTGGCGCCAAGCGCCTGCGCCAACGCACGCGGCTTGTTGGCGGTTTCAGGCTGTGCCTTCACCTCGGACACCGAGGCGCGGATGGCATCACGCATATAGCTCTTATCGCTGCGAACACCACGGGCTGCCATCTCCTTTTCGGCGCGTGAGGGCTGGCGAGCGTGAACGCGGCTGTTGCGCTCTCCCTCGCGCATTTGCGCTAGGCCATGCTTGCGATCCATGTCGCGTACGGCATTTGCACGCTCGATCTTGGCATTCTTGCTGCGGCCTTCGTTCAGGCGGTTGCCCGTTTCCAAGTCGGTGCGGTTGATGCCGATATGCACGGCGTAGCGGTCGGTTCCGTCGGCTGCGCAGTGCTCCTGGTGCAACACCCAAACCGCCTCCTGGTTGGGATAGCGCGTGCTGACATATTCCTTCGCATATTCCATGCACTTTTCTGGCGTCATCTTTCCGCCGTTGCAGGAGCATTCGTCTGGATTGAATCCAAGAACCTGGTGATACATCACGGTGTTGGCGGCACCTGCCCGGCTCGGCGCGTCATGGCCGTAAGCAGCGCGCGTGCGGGCCATCTCAGCCTCCCACTTCTCTTCGTTCGACAGGTTCTGCGACCCGCGCGCAAGGGCGCGCTCATCGTTGAGGTACTTGCCCAGATTGCTGGCATGCCCTGCGGTCGTTACGCTCACTTGCTTTATCGCTGTCATCGCCAACACCCACCTTTATTCATCCCACGCAGCGAACTCGTCTTCTGCGACTTCTTCGATACGCATTTCGTCGGTTTTCGAGGCATTGAAGTCAGGTGTCCAAGCAGTAACTTCAATCGACTTCTTGCTGGCTTCGGCTTCAATCTGGTCTAACGATTTCGAGATGACGGCACGCTCGAACTCCTTGCTCCCCAAAGTGCCGAAGTGCTTTGCCGTGAAGGTCTTGCTGACCTCGCACATGGGGATTTCAAACTTACCCGCCGGATTGCCGCTTGACGCGCTTCGCACCACCAGCACGCCATCTTTGAAAGGATTGCGCTCCAGAATGTCTCCTACGGGCCATACAGGAACCTCATGTTCCGAGAACCCTTCGTTGCTGCTAGTGCTTCCCGTACCGCCCTTAGATTGCCCCGTGTTGCGCGTATTGACGGTCTTATGCCCGCCAAGCGTCTCGAAGTAGCGCGCATCAAGGTCGCTTCCGGCGCGGTAGAGGGCCTTCGCGTCGCAGTTTGCCAGGATGGCGTCCTTGCCGTCTTCTTTCGAGGTCTTGTACTGGTCGTAGCCGGAAAAGCTCTGCGTGTACATGACGTAATGGAGGCTGTACTTGCGCGCATTCTCAATGGCGTGGACGAGGTCGAAGCGGGGAACGCTATGCCATTCGTCGCCGATGACCCAACAGGGGCGAAGGTTGCGCCGCTTCCCCAAGCGCTGCGTCTCCGCCCAATGCTGCGCAAAGAAAAGCGCTGCTATTCGATTCGTCGGGGAACCGGGGCCTAGCGTGTGAATGAACACTGCGCTTTGCGTTTTGGAAATGGCGTCGATGTCGATCTCGGATGCTGACAACAGCCAGCGCATGTTGATGCTCGTGTACGGCTGAAGGCCGTCATGCAACGAAGCGAGGATAGAGCTCTCGAGCTTTCCCTCAGAGGAAAGAAACGTCGCAGCCATGGTGAGTGCCGGACTGTCTGCCCCGAAAGAGCGAAGCCAATCCTTGATAACGGCTGCGCCGCTCACTGTTCCCTCGAGAATCGTCTTTACGACGCTCCAGATATGGCGCTGAGCATCGGGGATATCCTCATGGGTGGAAACGACGTATGCAGTTGCGCTGAACACGCCACCGGCGGCGTTCACGAAGATGTCGTTTTCGTTTCCCTGCGAAGGGAAGAGCACGGCACCCGTTTCGCGGGCACGCGCTTCAGCGCTCGGCTCGTCGCCCGAAGCGTAGAGGTCGGAGATGAGCTTGAGGGGATTGAACCGAAAGCCCTGGCGGGGGTTCTCGAGGTCGAGAAGGGCTACGTTGTAGCCGCGCGACCGCAGGCACGTATTCGTCGTGATGAAGATCTCCAACGAGGGGTCGGTGACAAGGAGGTTGTTGTTTTTGGCGAAGGTCAGGGCGTCGATGGTTGGGTAAACGCTGCCTCGCGTCTTGCCCGCCCCGCTGGGTGCGCAGATGGCAGCATGGATGCAGGGGATGATTAGTGATTTTCCATGGATAGTGCCGAGTGCCACGCCTTCGGCGGGCTTGCCTTCGCCGTTCCAGGCGCAGTTCATGCTTGCGATCTTCGCCTTGCTGGTAATTGCCTGCTGTTTCCCCAGAATGCCGCCATCGATCTCACGCGGCGGATGCTTTGCCCGGTTATACAGAAGGGCTAGTGCGAGCATGCAAGAGGATACTAGCACCCAGGCAAGAAGTGCGCCCAGGTTCGAGAAGGATGAGAAAAGCACTGCTAGGGAGCCAAGGTAGGCACCCAACGGGTCGCCGCCCTTGAAAAACGCTTCGACGACGGGAATCGTCGGCAGCTGCCTTGCGCTTAAGCTGACGAGAACAGGCACCCCGAAGGGTGCCAGCGCTACCGCAAGGGCAAGCACCAGCACCGCATCGATGGCAAGCTTCTGGAACTTATTCATCCCCGCTGCCAATCGCCTTCGGAGCGCGGATGACCTTAGCATCGAAGGGATAGTCTTCGTAGGGGCTGTCGCTCAGGTCGGGGAGCTTGAACACGCCAACGCAGGGAGCATCGGCTACCTCATGCAGGTTATCGATGCGGCCATCGTCGCCGTAAACCGGCTCAACCTCCATATCGATGATGTGGTAGAGCTTGGGCCATATGGAAGCGGCGGTCTTGCGGATGAGGTCGTGCTCTTCGGCTGAAATCGCATCGCCCATGCAGTAGTAGAGGAAATGCGGGGCGTTGTAGCGTGCTCCGTGCTTTACTTCGACAACGTGCGCGCTATGCGCTGTCGCTGCGCTTTCGGGGTTGATGACGAACCATTCGTCGGGAAACTCAACTACATCGCGGTTGGCGATTTCTGCGAGATGCATGTTTGCGGTCATTTTAAGGCTCCAATCTGCGCGCAGCTAGATGCTGTTTCGCGCGTCGGTTATAAGTTTTGTGATCGCTTCTGAGCTTGCTTCGATGCACGCAAGCGAGCGGCGTAGCTCGGGGAGAAGCTCCTCGGGCCTGTGCCTTGAATTGACGACGTAGGCGACCTGGTTCACGTTGGTAGCGGCTCCCTTCAGGTTGCGCAGCATGTCCTTGAGCACGTCGTCGTCAACGATGATCGTGGGCCCGTCGCGCTCGTGCAGTGCCGTGCGGCGCAGGTACTCGGAAATGGAGAACCCCGCCTGCTTGGCGCGTGATGCGATTCGGCCGTACTCGCTGGGGGTGACGCGGATGTTGATGCGGTTCATGTTCGACATAGCGGTCCTTTCTGCGAGAAGCCATCAGCTGAACAAGTGCAGCTCTGGCGTGTAGGAAAGCTGGATGGTCATGCCCGAGCGTCCGGAGCGGTTCTTGGCCACCTCGACGTCGATGGGCTTGGATGCCATAAGCGCGCTGTTTGATGCAGAAGGCTTGATCACCAGGGCGATGTCGGCGGCATGGGAGATATGCGCGCTGCCACGGAAGCTGCCATCTTTTGCCATCGATGACAAGACGATGACGGGCGTCTCGTCGATGTGGGCCATGGCGGCCAGGTGACGCGCAAGGTAATCCAGCGTGTCGGTTGACGTGGTTCCATGGTCGTTGCCGGCCGTGAACTCCTGCAGGTAGTCGATCGCCACTGCAGGTGCCACCCCTGTCACCGCTTTTTGAGTAGCCACAACCGCGCGCAGGTCCTCGACCGTCAGGAACTTCTCGACCTCGATGGCCTGCGCTGCCGCATCGGCGAACATGATGTTGTTGCCAATCGAGTACAGGTTGTTGGCCGTCCAAGCAAGGCGCTGGGTTAGTTCCGCGTTGGTTGGGCTGTTGCGAATCTGCTGCTCTGTTAGCGCACGCGTGCTGTCGGCCTTGGCGGCAGTACATGACAGCAGGCGAAGGAACAGCTGCTTCTTTGACAACTCAAAAGACACGTAGATGACAGGGCGAAGTTGCGCGATGGCTGCCGTGATGTTGATGGCAAGGTCGGTCTTGCCAGCACCGGGAACGCCGCCGATGACAATCAGCTCGTCGTTGAGGCCGCCGTTGAGCACCTCATCAAGCGGCGCGATACCGGTCGAGCAGGGCGGCTGCTGCGCTGCCAGCAATGCATCCAAATCCTCCAGCATCTCATTGCACGAGGTCAACGGAAAATGGCTAGCGGGCATCATCGCGCGTCACCTGCCAACCATGGCGGGTTCGATGGCTTTGCAATCCCAAAGCACGCTCTAGGGCAGCGATGCGATTGAATGCGCTGTCTATCACCTCTAAGAGTTCCAAGGAATCAGGCACATTGGCCATGTCATGTCGTTCGAGCAGGCGCTGTTCCCGTTCGAGCTGCTGCCAATAGCTACTCACGGTGCTCACCCCCGCGCGGCGAGGGCGAGAGGTAATCGAGGAAGGTATCGACGCGCACGCGCTTCCGACGGCTGATGGGTGCCAAGCAGCCAGACTCCTCCATGATCTTGTACGCAGTCGGTTTCGAGACGTCCAAGGCGTTCATTACGTCCTCTACACCCCAAAAGTATTGGGCGGGTTCTGCTAGCTTCATTTGACTTACTCCTTTCGAAAAGCGAACTCTCGAGATAACTGCGGTATCATCAGGCTTTCCCGTTTAACCGTAACAGTTCTCTTCTGTTGCACATACAGACTTCTTCTGTATGTGCAACAATTATCTTCTGTTATACTTAACAAATCGATTTTCGACCGAGTTTCGCTATTCGCATTATGGGAGAGGGTCCAGCTCATGGATATAGAGGGCACGTTCCGTGATTTCGCGGACAAGCGCGCGGACAAGCTCCTGCAGACCTCCGCGATGTCGAAGAAGATTCGCACGCTACGTAGCCGTTGCCATCTGACGCAGGCGGAAGTTGCAAAGCGGATGGGCGTCACCGAGGCTGCGGTGAGAAACTACGAGCTCATGAAGGCCCTCCCCAAAGAAGAGCATATCCAGAAGCTGGCGGCCGCCTTTGGCGTTCGGCCCGAATGCCTGCACCTATACGATTTCAGCGCGGGTTCCATCCTTGCCAATGCGCTGTTTCAGCTAGGTGAAACATATGGTCTTTCACCGTATAAGGATATAAGGTTTGCTGCGCTCGTTCCTGACAATGCGTTTATGGAGCGCTTTCTCAAAGAGTGGACCAGCCAGTTTGAGTTGCTGAAGCAGGGGGTGCTGAGTCATGAGAGGTACGAATTATGGAAGGATTCCTTCTACAACGACTTCGATCCGTGCGATTTCCCTGATCGCTTTGCATCAGAGGATGAGGGCATCACATACTCGCTGATTGAGCCATGGGAGCCGTACTGCTTTGGCTCTAAGCTGCTGACGCTGCGAAACCAGCGTGGCGAAACGCAGGGCGAGTTTGCTTCGTCCCTTGGTCTGTCGGAAGGCGTCTATAGAAGCTATGAGCGCGGGCGGCGACTGCCGCGCGTCTCGGCTCTCACAGAGATCGCTTCATCGTTAGGCATAACACGCGGCGCGTTGACGTTTTTCAACTACGGGACGCCTGTGCAGGCCGCGCATGCGATGTTCCAACTTGCTGGGGAAAGGGCCCTGGTTCCCGCAGTAATCGACGGCAATCCTATGCTGAGGACCGTTCTTCCTGGCGGCGGCGTTGAGCGCGCGATCGACGAGTGGTGCGGAGCGCTGAATGGCGAATACGAGAGCACTGGCTGGGATGAGGTTTCATCCTTCCAGGAATGGAAAGACAAGTACGACCCTCAAGGGGGCTTATATGAGAGTCGCTATAGGTACCATTCCACTGAGATTAAGCCAGGCCACCGTAAGATAGAAGGCATGGAAAGTGATTTTGACCCGTACGACGATAGGTTCGAGCGAGGCTTCCTTCGGGCGTAAGTAGATGACCAATGACGCAGGTCGCAGGACGCAGGGAAAGCGCCGGGGGTAGGTGGGATATCCACCGTTCGGGCGCTTTCGGTTTACATGGCAGCGCGTTAAACCGCACGGCGGTATTTTTGCAGCCTGCTGTTGGGCTTGTCGGGAATAGTACGCTCGATAACGCCAGCTTCGAGAGCGGGGTTCAGGTAGTTCTTTTGGAAGCTGCGGCGTTCGCTGAATCCCATCTTAGCTTGCAGTTCGGTTGATGACAGCTCATCGTCCCCAAGAGCTTCCATCAGCTTTTCGACTTGGGTGCTGACTTGGGTGCTGACTTGGGTGCTGACTTGGGTGCTGACTTGGTCGGTGCTCGTGTAGTTCATGTCCCAAAGCGTGACACGGAATCCCCCAGCGACCGCCTCAAAGGTGGGCAAGAACTCAGGCTTGAAGTTGTCCTGGATCTCGGTCATCTCACATATCTTATGCAAGCCGCTGCCACGACGCTCCATGTATCCCATGCGTTGGAAGAGGTCGGCCAGGATGGGATTTCTGCGCCTGCTCTCGATGGGGTCTTTTGCCGGGTTGGCGGGAAGGGTTCCGTTGTCGAACATGGCTCCCGGCGAGGATATGACGCAGCGGTCATCGTAGATATCAATGTGAACCTCGCTGCCCAGCATCAGGTAGTCGCGGTGGATGAACGCATTGACCAAAGCCTCGGTTACCGCGCGCTCGGCGAAACTCGGCTTGTCGATGCGGTCGTTGGCGGTCTTTTCCCACGCGACGCGGTTGTGGCGCTTGATGAATGCCTCACCCTCGCGCAGCAAGAGAAGGAGGCTTCCGGAAAACTCGGCATCGTCTTGGGCATCATCCTTGTTCAGGCCCGTCCATCGCGTACAGAACAGCCTGGAATGGCGGATGAGCGGTTCGTCGGCAAGCAGCGCACCAGCATTGGTGAGCACGTTGTCAGCCGCAACCAGCCCGAATGACCTGAAATCACCGTCAGTGAAGTTGCTGTCCGTGCGCATCTTGAACGTGGCGCGCAATACGGTGAAGCTCGCATCTTCGAATGCCGTGCTGGTGGCAAGGCCGTCGTAGGTGCGGTTGGTTCCCTTCAAGATGAGCTCGTTCATGACGTAGGCCGGAGCTGGGATGCTTTGGTCGCCGATGCGGATATATGCCTCGCGCACACCATCTGCTCGATAGCAGTACGGCGTGCTCATCCCGGGCTTCACGGCAACGATGACTATATCTTTGTCATCTTTCTTCTGGGCATCCACGGTAAAATCGGGCAGTGGATCGATTCGGTCCTTGATAAGGCGCGTGATATCCTCGACGTCCTTTTGCGCATCATCGAGCCCGATGGCCTTATGGGTCTCGTTGGATATGCCGAAGATGAGCTTTCCGCCGACGGTATTCGCGAACGCGCTCACAGACTTAAGCCAGCTTTTCGGCTTCCTGGTTTCTACTGCGCTTTTGAGGTCACAATCTGTGACCTCAGCTATCATCTGTTGGCTCATGGTGCCCTCGTTTCTCTTTGCGGCAATTCTACGCCATGCGAGCAGGGCGGTATCGGCCTTACTCGCAGGAGGGATTAATTTTCGTCAGGTCGCAATATCGCATCCATCGCTTCCGCTGAAGCAATCTCGTCGGAGTCGAGCGATTTGGCGTAAACGTCCATGGTAAGGCTCATCTGCGTGTGGCCCAGGCGATGCTGAGCTGCCTTTGGGTTGACCTTTGCCTGGATGAGCGTTGCCTGCGTATTGCGGAGCTCATGGAGCTTCAGCCCCTCATAGCCCTTTCCGCGCTGGCGCATGACGCCGTCAACCTCTACGGTGCGCACATCGCGCGTGAACCGTCCGAAGCCGTTATCAACGGAGAAGCATCGCCACCAGCGCGAGTAGTTGTTCGGGTCGATGAAGTCGCCTTCGCTGTTTTGGAATACAGGCGTGGAGTCGGATTGCTTGATGCCGATTGCCGCCAGCTCTTCAGCCTGCGTGCACTTCCATTCTGCCAGAACCTCGGCCATGTGGCCCTTGAAGCAGATCCACCTCCTGCTTTGCGAGGTCTTCGGCGGGCGGAGGGTCTTGCTAACGTCGTACTGGTTGGCGACGAATAGCTGGCTGGTCTCGAAATCGACGTACTTCCAGGTAAGCCCCAGCATCTCACCGCGTCGCATGCCGGTAGTGATCATGAGCATAAGGCCGATCGCATGAGAGCCGCCTTCTTCGAAGGCGCACTTGTACAGTCGCGCCGTCTCTTCTGGCGTAAGGCTGCTGCGCTCCTCGGCCGGTTTTGGGCGGGGGAACTTCACCAAGTCGCAGGGGTTGCGCATGATAATCTCATCCATGTATGCAGCCTGCATCACCTGACGCAGCTTCTGGTGGGTTTTGTGCAGCGCATTCTCGGAGTGCTTTTTCTGTTTGCGGGCCTTGGCGTAGATGCTTCGAATCATACCGGGCGTCAGGTCTTTGATCTTGATGTTGCCGAACAACTCGTTGATGTAACGGATGTCGAGGGCCTCGCGCTTATAGGAAAGCGGGGAGGCCATGGTTCCTTCACGCAGCTCGTGGAACTGCTGCGCATAATCGCCGATGCGCATGTCGCCAGGACCCTCAGGTGCGGTTCCCTGCAGCTCGGCCTTGTATTCCGCAACCGCCTTTCGGGCGTCTTCCTTGGTGCCGTGGATGGTGCGCTTCGGAGCGCGTTTATAGCGTCCCTTCTCGTCTTTTTCGCCGAGATAGCACGTGATCTTCCAAGTGTTTTTGTAGCGCTTGTCCTTCTCGATTACGCCACTGCCGCGTACTTGCACCATGGGCTTCCTTTGCGCTTGTCTTGTTGGTTATCCCCTGACCCCTTAAGGGGGTCAGGGGATAACCAACAAGTAACTATTGACGAAAGGATTATAGCGCAAAATTCACACCCAAAACACCCATCTGGGGGTGAATAGGGTGTGAACGATGAAACTAACTGAAATAAAGGGAAATGAAATATGTACTTTGAACTGCGATTACTTTGTATTATCTTGAATTCGGTTTTACTCGGATTATGCCGTTTCTCAGACCTCATAACCCGGAGGTCGTAGGTTCAAATCCTGCCCCCGCGACCAAGACCTCTAAGTCTCTGATCTGGAAGCCCAGGTCGGAGATTTTTTGTTTTTCTGAGTACGTCCCAGTAACCAAACAATTGGGCGCCATAAGTTTCAGCAGCCATGGGCAACACTCATCATGATGGGCGAGAAGACCGTGGAGTGCAGATCCCGCTTCATTAAGACACCGGTGAAAGACCTTCTCGTCTGTTCATGAAGACCGCTTCTGCGTTCCTGCCGTTCCCAGG
>CAYVBA010000014.1:0-19068 GCA_964448475.1 uncultured Coriobacteriales bacterium | reverse complement strand
CATAGAAGCCGCGATCCAGGAACTCAAAGAGAATGCCAACAGCATCAGCACCAGCAAGGCCGTAGATCGCATCACGTAGAGTTCTTCTCGCCATGAGAGGAAGCTTCATCCTTGGGAGCCGTTTCGTGTTGCTAATGTATGGTCCGGGGGTGGCGGTATTGAGATAAGGTGGCTTGCGTCATACGAGTTGGTCGGCGGATGGGGAGCGGTCTGTGAAGTATTCGATCGTGTATAGCACGGTGACCGGGAATACTCGGCAACTCGCCGAGGTGGTCGAGAAGACACTGACGAATCATACGTGCGTCTATACGGGGCGACCGGATGAGGCTGCGCTGGATGCGCCTGTGCTGGTGTTCGGCTTCTGGACCTGGCGCAGTACGTGCTCCAAGGATCTGCAGGCGTTCCTGAAGACGGTGCGTGATAAGCGAGTCTTCATCTTCGGTTCGGCGGGTGCGTCTCCGGCTAAGACCGACTACTACGAGCGAGTCATCGGTGCTGTGTGTGACCTGGTCCATGAGTCCAATGAGATCGCAGGGACGTTCATGTGCCAGGGAAGGATGCCCGAGTCTGTGAAGCGGAAGTACGAGGAAGGGCGCGATCATCACCCGACTCGTACGAGAGAGGAGAAGTTGGCCAACTACGAAGCGGCTCTCTCGCATCCGGATGAGGATGATCTTCGGAACTTGGAAGCGGCGGTGCGGAACGCATTCGAGCTGGAAGATTGAGCTCACCGCTCATCGTTTCTGAGCGATTGACCTCATGCTACCGATATCCTGATCAGTTAGCTGGTCGTGGACAGCACTTCTACTCCTTCATCTGGAGCCCTGCGGTAAGATGACGGTCGTGATATCGGTCGGAAGTCGGGAGTTCCATGCGTATCCTCTCCGTTTCAGCTCAGAAACCTGACAGCACGGGTAGTGGCGTTTATTTGGCACAGACAGTTGCGTCGCTTGCTCGTAACGGACATGAGCAAGCGGTCATCTACGGCATGTCTCCTGAGGATGAGCCGATCCTGCCTGAGGGCGTGAAGCATCACCCCGTCCGCTTCGAGACCGAGGAGCTGCCGTTCCCGGTAGCGGGCATGAGTGATGTGATGCCATATCGCGCAACACGCTATCGTGATTTCACCCCTGAGATGCTGGTTCGATTCCAGGATGCGTTCAGTCATACTATCGCGACAGCCATCCAAGAGTTCCAACCAGACCTCATCATCACCCATCATCTCTATATCGTTTCGTCCATCGTGGCACGCCTCGCGGGAGATATCCCGGTTGCGGCTGTTTGCCACGGCACCTGTCTGCGGCAGCTCGAATGGCATGACCTCGCCAATGGATTCGTGCGAGAAGGGATAGCGCTCGCCGACCGCGTCTTCTCACTTACGGGTCCGCAGGTGGACCGCATAGAGCATCTTCTCGAGATCGATCGCGATCGCATCACGGTTCTTGGAACCGGATTCGATGACTCGGAGTTCCACCCTCGTGCCGATTGGAAACCGCTTTCCGGCTGTGAGCGGATCGACGCCCTCTTCGTAGGTAAGATCTGTGACGAGAAGGGCGTGCCCAGCATGCTCCGCGCCATGGATCTGCTCGAATTACCTGCGGATCGGCTTTCCTTGAAGCTCGTGGGCGGCAGTAACGATGAGGAATGTCACCTCAGGGTTTCTCGCCAGGCTGAAGAGTCCCGATACCCCGTCCGGTTACTGGGCAAGGTATCTCAGTCCGATCTCGTGGCGAATTATCGGGAAGCGGATATGCTTGTGCTGCCTTCGTTCTACGAAGGGCTGCCGCTTGTGATCATCGAGGCTATGGCGTGCGGAGCTGTGGTCGTATGCACGGACCTACCGGGTATAAGGGATTGGATCGAGTCCGTTGCGCCGGACGCGCCCATCGTGTTCGTGGAGCCGCCTCGGATGGTGTCGGTGGATGAACCGCTCGAGGCTGACTTACCGGCGTTCGAGCAACGACTGGCCACCGCCATGACGAAGGCATGCTCGATGGAGGGTAATCCCAGTTCGGTCGAGCAGCTTTCCTGGGATAGTCTGGCGGAGCGCTTGCTCGAAAGCATGAACCTTCTCTAACGAGCCAGGCACCTTTGCAACGTATTTCCACCACCTAGCCATTACTATGATGTCCCAATCCGATAACGGTTTCTCGAGCGTGAGGTGTCATGTTTCCGTTCATCCCGGACTTCGTTCCTGACATCCTGCAAATCACCCCGCTAGTACTGGTGTTCTGCTATGTCTTCGCGCCCGCCATACGGAAGTACCCCATTCCTTTCTACGCGTTCTTCACGATTGCCGTCGCCATCGTGTCGTGGTTCAATCCGATCATCGGCATCATGGGGGAGAGCGCGCCGGATATCGCCCGTGCGGCCGAGTCCTGGTACACGACGCTATCTGCGTTCTCTCCGGGGATGCGCGCCATCTTCGACGTCCTCACCTCATCACACACCGGTGTGGCCTTCTACCTGGTGGTCATGTTCATCGGGGCGCTTGAGCCCACGCCTACCGTCAAGCGTCTCCTGGCTATTCGCACCGAGATGTCCATCATCGGCGGCATCATCATCTTCGCGCACTGCGTCCGCGTGATCGAGCTCGTATTCCTGGCGGGCGACCCTGCGTTCCAACAAGTCTGGGGCGAGAAGGGCGCGCTCTTCATGTTCCTCGCATACGGCGTGGTGGGTTCGGTGCTCACTGTGATCTGGTTCGTGTTGTGGATCACGTCCTTCCGCGTGATCCGTCGTACTTTCAGACCAGGCGAGTGGAAGAAGCTCCAGCGGCTGGCCTATCCGTTCATGGCACTCACCGTGGCGCAGGGCATCCTCATAGCGCTCGCGCACCTGCTTATCGGCTATCCGTTCCAAGGTGAGCAGTTCATCATGGCCATCATGTTGCAGCCTACGGCGTGGCTTTCCACCTTCGCCGAGAACGTGGCCACTGCAGCGTTCTATCTCTCCATCGGCATCGCGTATCTCGTCTTGCGTCTCAACAAGAACAACGCTGATAAACGTAAGCGGGCACGTTCTGCCATGCGCCAGAACCGCACGAAGGGTATGTCTGAGGGATGAGACCCGGGCTTCTCGCCCGTCTTGACCACCGCGACCCGAGGAGCACCCATGCGCTATGTGAAGATCGAGACGTTCATTCCTGAAGACTCTGTAATCTCCGTCATTTCAGCCCTGAATGATGCAGATCTCCTAGGCGAAGGTTCATACGACAGCGTCTACGCATCCAGCCGTGTGACGGGGCATTGGCGGCCGCTCGAGGGGGCCGATCCGCACATCGGAGAGGTAGGTAAGCTGGAATCACAGCCGGAGCTCAAGATCGAGTTCCGCATCAAGGCAGATGACCTTGCCGAAACCTTCCGCATCATCGAGCGCGAGCACCCCTACGAAACTCCGGTCATCAACGCTTTCGAAGTGCTGGGCCGCTCAGGCGAGTAACCTCTGGACGAGAAGGAAGCACCCTCCCAGAGCCGAAGAGCGCTCCGGGAGGTGGCGGACGTCCTCGTTCCTACTGGATCCCCGGGATACTGGGAATCGAGGAGAACCCTGCTTCGATCTGCTCATCGGTCAGTTCGTGATCCACGAGCGCGCCGTTGTTATAGGCATCATACGCGGCCATGTCGAAATATCCGGTGCCGGTGAGGCCGAAGAGGATCGTCTTCACCTCGCCAGTAGCCGCACAGTTCAGTGCTTCTTCCATGGCCTGGTAGATGGCGTGAGCGCTCTCGGGTGCGGGGAGGATGGTCTCCTGCTTCGCGAACTCCACAGCAGCCTTGAAGATCTCCGTCTGCTCCACAGCAACGGCCTCCAGATATCCGTCGGCATAGAGCTGGGAGATGATCGGGCTCATGCCGTGGTAACGTAGTCCACCTGCGTGGTCAGGGCTCGGGATGAAACCGTTGCCCATCGTATACATCTTGCAGAGCGGAGCAGTCTGGCCGGTGTCGGCGAAGTCGTAAGCGAAGCGTCCGCGTGTGAGGCTCGGGCAACCGGTGGGCTCGACGGCTATGAATCGAGTATCAGGGCGCTTGCCGGTGAGCTTATCGCGCATGAACGGAGCTATCAGCCCGCCCAGGTTGGAGCCACCGCCCGCGCAGCCGATCACGATGTCAGGGTATTCACCGATCTCCTCGAAGGCGGCCATACTCTCCAAGCCGATGATGGACTGATGCAGCACCACCTGACTCAGAACCGACCCCAGCTGGTAGCGGCCCTTGTTGTCAGGGATGTTCAAGGCCTTCTCGACAGCCTCCGAGATCGCACAGCCCAATGAGCCACCGGTATTCGGATCGGCCTCGAGGATCCTGCGCCCTACCTCGGTAGTGGCGGAGGGGGAGGGGGTCACCGTGGCATCGAAGGTCTCCATGATCTGACGTCGGAAGGGCTTCTGCTCGTAGCTCACCTTGACCATGAAGACATCCAGGTCCAGACCGAAGTGCGCTGTGGCCTCGGCTAGAGCGGTGCCCCATTGGCCGGCACCTGTCTCGGTGGTTATGTTGGTGATTCCTTGTTCATGCGCGTAGTAGGCCTGGGCGATCGCGGAGTTCAGCTTGTGAGATCCGGACGTGTTGTTGCCCTCGAACTTGTAGTAGATCTTAGCTGGCGTACCCAGCGCGCGCTCTAGGTTGTACGCACGGCAGAGGGGAGAGGGCCGGTAGATGCGGTACATCTCGCGTACGGGCTCGGGAATGTCGAAGAACGCGGTGTCGTCATCGAGTTCCTGCTCGATCAGCTCATCGCAGAAGACGGGCTGGATGTGCTCGGGCTTCGCCACGTCACCATTGGGAAGACGCATGGGCTCGGGCTTAGTGGGCATGTCCGCACGCAGGTTGTACCATTGCGTAGGGATCTGGTCTTCGCGCAGGTAGATGCGATGCGGTGCTCGTTCGCTCATGTCGTCTCCTTCTTCCTGCCCGCCTCGACGGGCCATCGTATGCCGGCTTATGCCAGCGTCTCCAAGACTTCCGCGCAAAGAGAAAGGCCCTCGGGTTACCGAGGGCCTTCGTCGAATCGCTCCATGCGAAAAGGAAGTCGTCAGTTACCCGGGACCTATGATTCTCCGTTCCACCACCATGCGCACACGGAAACCGTCGCGTCTGCGACGATCCTCATCTGTGCGGCCTGCATGATCATGAACGATCCTTCCGGTTCGGGTTGCCGAGGAGTATAGCAGCATTCTCCCGCGGTGGAGCACAAGAATCTTGCGAAGACTTCCCAGTCGGGCGAGAAGAACGCGCCCTTCTCGCCCGAAAACATGCCGTGAACTGCTGAGCTACTTGTTGGAGTAGCCGCCATCGACTTCCAGGGTGGTGCCGGTCACGAAGCTCGAGAGGTCGGATGCGAGCCAGAGATAGGACTTGGCGATCTCCTCCGGACGGCCAAAGCGACCAAGCATGGAGAGCTCCTTGGCGTAGGAATCCGGATCCAGCCCGAACTGCTCCAGCGCACCGCGAAGCATAGGGGTGTCGATCGCGCCAGGGGCTACGGCATTGATGCGGATGCCGTAGTGCGAGTAGTCGAGTGCAGCCTGTTTGGTGAGACCTATGACGCCATGCTTGGCGGTGACGTATGCAGGCGTGCCAGGCTGAGGACGGATGCCGGACACTGAGGCGGTGTTGATAATCGAGCCACCCTCACCCTGCGCCATCATCTGGCGGATCTCGTACTTGAGGCAGAGCGCCACACCACGGAGGTCGACACCCATGACGGCATCGAATTCCTCTATGTTCATATCAGCGATCGGCTTGTCGTCAGGCGTGCGGGCGGCATTGTTGATAGCCACGTCAAGGCGTCCATACGTATCCACTGCAAACTGGACCATAGCCTCGACCTGATCCTCGTTGGCTACATCGACCTTGCAGAACTGCGCCTCTCCGCCATGGTCGCGGATCTTGGCGGCCTGGGCCTCACCCTTCTCCTCGTTGAAGTCGGCTACGACTACCTTGGCTCCAGCCTCAGCGAAGATCTCAGCTGCCGATGCGCCCATACCTTGAGCTGCTCCGGTGATGATCACGACCTTATTCTCAACGGAGAATAAGCTGTAGATCGCGCGCAGTGCCCTGACGTATGTCTGCTCCATGACGCCTCCTCGATCATCTGTCTTCTGAAGGTTCACGAGCGAGCTTTAAAAGCACCTCGTGGTGGCATTATGCAGGACATTTGTGTCAGATGCATGTCAGAGCCGTTTAATCGGCGAGAAGGAAGGGTTGTACGGCACATGCTGGTACGTGCATATATCCGGTATCTCAACAGTCTTAGCGGGTATCCGGTGGGCTCCGGATCGCGATCCGTATGATGCATACACGATTGAAATGATGCGGATGAATCTATCTAGCTCGCAGCGATCAGTCCTCCGAGAACGCTCGCCCCTCAGCTGCCAAGCTCTGCTCGTATTCACGTTCGGCTTCCTCTTCGGCAGCTTCCGCTTCCTCCTTGGAGATGGTGGGGATACGGATGAACATGAGATACGCGAGGAAGATGACGCAGAGGCCCAGGATGACCCAGACCACCGGTTTACGTGCGAAGTACGCACTGATCGCCAACACGGTGTAGGAGATGACCAGGATCCTGACCTTGGTGGACATAGGGAGTCCACCTGACGACTTGAACGGCTCCACGTACTTAGCATGGATCTTGGTGGATTCCAGCCACGCTTTCGTGCGAGGGGAGTAACGGGAGAAGAGGAACACCGCGAGCAGCAGGAAAGGAGTCGTCGGTAGCACAGGGATGATGACACCCGTGAAACCGAGCGCTACGCAGATCCATGCGAGGCCGAGCAGAAGGATACGCTTCACGTTCAGAGAGCCTCCGAGGTTCGAACTATATAGAACGATTCGACACTGGTTGAAGAGGATACAACAATCCCTCGGGAATCCCTAGAGTATCCGATGAGTTTCTCACCGCACGGGAACTCCAGATGTCTGACCGGTCGCGTACCGTGGGATACACCTTGAGAGGGAGGTCGATCGTATGGAGAAGGACAAGGCTGAACTGCTCACGAAGTTGGATGAGCTGCAGACTCGGATCAAGCACATCCTTCTGGAAGAGGAGCGGATCGAGCTCCGTCCGTTCCCCGAACTGAAGAAGCAGTACGAGTCCCAGCTGGGTGAGCTGGAGCTGGATATCCTTCCTGATGACGGCATGAACATCATCGGGGAAGCCGATGAGATCGCACGGGCTGATGAGCTCTTCGCGAGCATCATCGGTGCCGTGCACCCGGACATGAAGGGCAATCGACCACCTGAGCACGAAGAACTCTATCAGCACGCACGGCATGCGTATCGCAGCGGGCACATCCCCATGCTCCGAGCGATCGAGCGTGTGGCACGCGAGCGCGCGTCCGATCCGTACTCCGACATGTCCTATGAGGAGCTTTACCTGGAGATCCAGATGCTCGAGTCAGCGCAGGTCGTGCTCCAGGAGAGACTCGACGCGCGGATCTGATCGGATACCGACCCCTTGGTCGCGTGGATGGCTGAAGAGGACTGGCTTCTCGCCGAGACACGACGGATCATCCGCGAGATAGAAGATGCGGAAACACACCGGGCGTTCTGGGAGTCCGCCATACAGAACATCGAGGTGCTCGTTCCGCTCGAGGGATACGACCTCCTGTTGGACACGCATGTGGCAGGAACGTCCTACATCCCCACGCTGGACCGGAAGATGGCACATGTTGATCCGGGCACGCTCCTGACCATGGTGAGGGAGCCGGACAATCCGGTGGACCCCAAGGCCATCCTCATCATGACGACCGAAGGTCAGAAGATCATGATGATCGAGCCGTTCTTCGAGAGTAATGGGGTCACAGGCCGTTCCCTGGCTCATCTCGTTCTTTGCAAGCGGGGATTCACACGGAACATCACTGTTCCGTTCTCGGTTTTCCCAGCTACAAGACCCGACCTCTACAACATGAAGCTCCAGCCGTACAGATATCTGGAGCTCTACTCGAGATCGGACATCCCCCGTTCCATGGCTTCCTGCGCGGTGCAACTTGCTACTTACGTCGAGGCATCCATCGACATAGTCCTGCGTTATATGGATGCGATCCAGGATGTCCAGGACGAGTGGCGGCAGAGGATACCAGGACTGAAGATGCATTCGAGCATCGACCGACTCCTCTGGAGACTACCGGGCGAGCCTCTACTTACGATTCCACGCGCCGTGAAGCTCACAGGGAAGAGTTTCGCGGCAATGAACACGTGTGTGAGCCAGCTCTGTGAATATGGGATTCTTCGACCTGTGACGTCAGGGAAGCGCAACAGATTCTTCGAGGCTCCTGACATTCTCGAGGCTTACGGGGAGATAGAGTCCTTCTACTTCCCAGCTCCTGAACCTCGATCCGATAACTGATCACGCCTCGAAGAGCAGAAGAGCCGGCCGGGATCCGCACCCGACCGGCTCTTCGTCGATAGCTCTCTTCCGGGCGAGAAACCCGCACCGTCTACCAGCCCTTACCTTCCGGGACCACGGAATCATCCACTTCGCCAGCGGCGACTGCTGCGATGGCGCGGTCCAGTACGTCGAGCGCATAATCCAGCTGTTCATCTGTGATCACGAGCGGCGGCTGGAAGCGCAGTACTGACGTTGCGATGGAGATCATCAGTACGCCTTCGCGTGCCGCCGTGTAGACGATCTTGAGCGCAGCAAGTCCGTCCTTCTCCCCCGAATCGGGGTCGATCACATCGATGCCCAGGTTAAGCCCCTTGCCGTGGACCTCTCCTATGATCGGGTACTTCTCGCCCATCTCTTCGAAGCGCTTCTTGGCGTACGCGCCCAGCGTGCGGGAGCGCTCCATAAGGCTCTCCTCCTCGATGGCGCGGATCGTGGCCAAGGAAGCGGCGCAGCAGACGGGGTTGCCGCTGGTTGTGAAAAGGTGGGCGGGGTAATCGAGGGCGTCCATGATCTCGGCCTTACCTACCACCGCCGAGAGCGGCATCCCGGAGGCGAGGGACTTGCCAACGGCCATGAGGTCGGGTTCGATATCGAAATGTTCGATGGACCACCAGGTGCCAGTGCGCCCCATGCCTTGGTTGACCTCGTCGATCGTGAAGAGGATCCCATGCTCCTCACAGAAGTCCTTGAGCTTGCGCATGAAGGCGACAGGTGGAACGATGAGGCCGAGGTCGCCTGCGATCGGCTCGATCATGAAGGCGGCGATATCCTCTGCGGGCAGGTAGTTGGCTGCCATCTCATGGATGAAGCCCATGAAGAAATCGGCCATCTCCTCTTCGGACATGCCGGCCACACGCGGGTCCTGTGGGTTGGGGTAGGGCACGTGGTAAACGCCGGGTACGAACGGTCCCATCTTGCGACGCATGTTAAGGCTGATGGCTGACAGTGTGATCGCCCCGTACGTGGAGCCGTGGTACGCGCCGATGAAGCTCACCAGGTTCTGACGACCTGTGTACGCGCGCGCGAGTTTGATGATGGCGTCGTTGGCATCGGATCCGGAGTTCCCGAAAAGCACCTTCTTAGGAGTATCACCAGGTGCGATGGCAGCGAGCTTCTCGACCAGCTCAATCTCGGCAGTCTGTGCGAAGTACGCCGGCGTATAGTGGACGAGTTTCGAGGCCTGCTCCGTTACCGCCTCCACTACGTACGGGTGGCAATGGCCGGCGTTGGTGGCGCTTGCACTGGCGAGAAGGTCAATGTATTCGTTGCCATCCACATCGAAGAGGAGAGCGCCTTCGCCTCGCTCGAGGACGACGTCGTAGTATGGGATCCTGCCGGTGGGGGCGAAGCTCTCCGCCTCGCGGGCCAGGAGCTCGTCCGAGCGGGGGCCGAATGAATGGGACATGTGAGCCGTTCCTTCCGTTAGCCGATGTTCATTGTAGGTATGCCACCATTATGCATCCGAATACAACCGGCTGCCCCGCAGATGCAGGACAGCCGGTTGCGCAGCGCATGAGGTAGGTATGCCTTAGAGAGCTTCAGGCTGCGTAGGCTTATCGCCGCTGAGCTTGTACCTGATAAGCTGCACGAAGACGATGACCATGAAGGCGATGCCGAAGTAGCCCACGAAGGGGTAGATGACTCCGACGAGCGTGCCGAACGGCAGCTGACCTCCGATGAGCATGAGGATCGAGAGGAAGGAGATCAGGAAGCGATACTTGCGGAGATCCTTCTTCTCACTCACGAACGCGTTGGCAACGGTCCACAGCATGGGCACCGTGGTGTTGTAGATCTCTGCCAGCAGGATGACTACGAACAGGAAGCCGACGACCGGAGACAGCGAGACAGCGATCTGCAGGATGGGCACCTCGTAGTGAGCCGTCTCACCATAGGTGGCCAACATGGCAAGGTGTAGGACGAGTGCACAAATACCCAGAAGAGCACCACCGAGTGCACCTCCGAGGATGGCTTCCTTACCGGACTTGGCCTCGGTCCCCATCTCACTCATGAACGGTACGCCGGCGAGAAGGTTGTAGGCCACGTACATGATGCCGCCAATGGCGAACCACATGCTGGAGTTACCCACCCCATAAGGGATGGACTCAGCAGCAGCCATGGCCGCTTCAGCATTTGCCAGCCCATCAGCGTGCGTGATAAGGGCGTAAGCGGAGAGGAAGATCAGGAAGATGATCGTGACCGGCCCGATGGAGCCGAGGATGTCCACGATGCGGCGTGCACCGAAGAGCGCGGAGACCCACATGAGGAGAGCCATGATACCGGACCCTACGAGCTGCGGAACGCCGAAGTACTGGTTCAGCGTAGCGCCGGCACCGGAGATCATGATGATGCCTACGAGGAAGCAGAAGAGGATCGTGAACCACTCCAGGAACGTACCCAGGTACTTACCTGCGAAATAGCGGAAGCTGGAGAAGTCGTCAGAGTTCTTATGCTTGAAGCCGTAGTGAAGGAAGATAGCACCCACTGCGGCGAAGAGAACGATAGCGATGATCGCTCCGAACGTACCGAGCTTGCCGTATGCCGTGAAGAACTGCAACACTTCCTGACCCGACGCGAAGCCGGATCCGATGAGTGTGGCAACCACGGCCCCTGCGAACTTGACCACCGTGCCTGTACGAACTGGCTGCGATGACTCACTCTTGTCGACCACGGATAACACCACCCTAGATAAGAGGAACACACTAACGAGTGCGCGAATCATAGCACGATAATGCTCCTCAGGATGTTTCATATCAATGAATATATGCGATTCGGTGAATGGAGCTTCTTCGGATACGATAGGAGTGTGAGTCACATGATTCGAGGAAGGACACCTTATGTCGAGGAACATCCTTATTGTGGTGGATATGCAGAACGATTTCATCAGCGGATCGCTGGGAACCTCCGAGGCCCAAGAGCTCCCGGAAGCTGTGGCAATGAAGATCCGCGCCTTCGAGGGAGAGGTCCTATACACGCAGGACACCCATGGCGAGGATTACTTGGAGTCAGCCGAAGGTAAGGACCTACCCGTCGAGCACTGTATCCACGGCACTCCGGGTTGGGAGGTCCATCCGGTGGTCGCTGAAGCGCTGGCCGAGCACGACGCGCAGCAGTTCATCAAGTACACGTTCGGCTCCACGGATCTGGTCGATCATCTGGTGGCTTCTCATGTGGACGAGAAGATCGAGTCTATCGAGCTCCTGGGTATCTGCACCGACATCTGCGTGGTCTCCAACGCCCTCATGATCAAGGCAGCGTTGCCTGAGATTCCGATCAGCGTGGATTCGACCCTCTGCGCGGGGGTCACCCCTGAGAAGCACGATGCGGCGCTGGAGGTGCTCCGCAGTTGTCTGGTGGAGGTCTACTGAACAGCCGGTTTCCATCGGAAGTTGAAAACTGTTCCGATTCGAACGGCATTTCATGAGATACCATCATTTCGAGAATATTCTTCATGCGAGAATGCAATCAAGATCACCCGGAAGAACTTCAGGCTCGAGGGTGGAGTAAGGAGCATTCCGCTCTACGTGGCATTCTGTCTCGATCGGATCTGATACCGATCTCACTCGTACGACCGGTGACTCCGGTAGTTCTCCAGATAGGTGGCGAACTCAGGGGATGTATCTGAGTTGCCTGTGCGCCACATCTTGTGGTCGATGATCTCACTTTCGAATCCGAAGTACTCATCTATATGGGCGATGACACCGTCTAATGCTTCGAGCTGTGCTGCGGGATAGTCACCAGAACCGCCCACGTGCACCAACTCGATACCGACCGAGTACGAGTTCATCCCATAATCCGTATAACGTGATGTCGGCTTCCTGCCCTTCAGGTCATCGCGAGACTCATCGGTCACCCCGAACTTCTCGTTATGACCATCCGAGCCCCATCCGGCATGGTGAGCGATCTTGTCCAGAGGCACGCATTGCACGACGGTGCCATCCTTGCCGATCACGAAATGCGCCGCGATGAGATTCCCATTACCCGCCCACCAATCCACGACTGAGCCCGGTGAGGATTCCCCCTCAGTGTCGTGGAGCATGATGTATTTCTGGAATTCCGCAGGCTTATCGCCGTGGACGAACACATTCCTGAAGTCTTCGATGATGTTGATCGATGACGTGAGCTCCGGTTCTAGCTCTGGCTCAGCTTCGATGGTCGCCTCGGGCTCCAACTCAGGCTCTGATGTCGCTTCGGCGATGGGGGCTGCAGGTGCCGGGGTAGTAGTCGCCTCGATGATGGATGGCATGACACGTTCCTGAGGCGTTTCTGCCCCGTTGGTGGTGGGTGCCTCTTCAGTGGTCGAGACGACATCGCAACCAGATATGAGGAGCATGGTGAGCATGAGACTCGTCAGGATCGACACGATGCCTGCCGCGTGCAGTCCGTGAATCCCCGTTTGCATCTGTGAGCTCCTGACCTCTGGACCTCGCCGCTTGCGGTAGCAGCGGGAATCGGAAACTACCGATCTTATCGCCCTAGTCTAATACTCTCTCGGAGAGCCCGATACCGACGATACTACACAGGCGTTCGTCCTTCGTGTGGTGAGGGGTCGGTGCGGTTTCCGTCGGACGCTCGCCCTATACTGGACTGCAAACGAGACGAAGGGGGAGCGGCGACGCATGATGGCCGGGAGTGGTATCACGAAGGAGCGGGTAGGAGTCAGGTCCGAGCTCGTGGCTCAGGTGAGTTCGCTTGTTCATGCTGATCCGTTCGCGCGTGAGGTGGTGCTGATCGTCCCGACGCAGGGGGCTGTTCGGTCGTGGCGTCGTATCCTAGCAGCCCAGTCCCGCTCTGGCGGATTCGGTGTGGACGTCACTACGTTCGAACATCACATCCAGGATATGTGGGCGATCGCAGGTGATGGCCGCCAGCTCGTGAATCCTACTCGCCGCATCTCTTACATTGCGCAAGCTCTCGCTGCAGCGCGCGAGTCTGGCGTGGTCACCCGGATGCGGGAGACTCTGGGTACAGCACGGGTGCTCGGTGAGGTGATTGAAGAAGGTGCACATCATGAAGGGTTCTGGGAGCGTGTGGCTGATGCTGTTGCGGCCGAAAGCTCCATTCGTGAGCCGTTGACAGTGATTACCGCATATCGCAAGCTCCTGGAGCAGCATCACATGGTGGAGAGGGGAGAGGCTCTTCTCGCGATCGCAGCTGAGCCACTCGCTCCTGCCGATGTGATCCTCCTCGATCCTCACCACCTCCGTCCTGCGGAAGTGGCCTACCTGGAATCAGCGGGAGCGCATATGCTGGAGTTCGATCCTGCTGGTGATAGTGTCGCGGGAGGTGTTCCCGCCCTGGTCGCAGCACTCTATGGAACCCTTGAGCCGCTCGAGCCCACCTCATCTGTCCGGTTCATCTCGGCGACCGGTGTAGAAGCTGAGCCTAACGCGATAGTCGCATCAGTCTTCTCGGCACTCGCAGATGGAGAGCGACCAGAAGACATCTTCGTGGCCTGCGCTGACCCCATCGCAGTGTTCGATCGCGTGGCGCCGCTCCTCGCAGAACGGGGCATCTCAGCAAGTGGACCCGTGGGCGGTCCAGCAGCCTCGACCCCACTCGGGTCAGTTTACCTGGGGCTTCTCGCCATAATCGAGGCAACTGTCGCAGATGTTCGTATGGACAGACGCCGAGCCATCGCAACGCTCACGGGGTATGCGCAGAGTCCGTTCTGCTCCATCGCGCCGCATGAGGCTGAGAAGCTCGATGCCCTCATGCGCTTCGATCGCCGTTTGCCGCTCGATCATCACCTGCAGGAACTCCGCAAGCTCGGGGAAGAAGTGGCAACCGTTCTTGATGCCCTCATCGCGGGCGATCACGATACCGCCCTCGCGACCCTCTCCGACACTGCAATTGCTTCCGGTCGTCTTGATGACCGAGCACGGGCGCTCGCACTTCAGACAGTCTCGAAGCTCAGCGGGGTTCACACGGATGCTCGCGTCGTCGGGCTCTCCGATCACATCACCACACAGATGCTCGAGTCCGTCTTCGTATCCATCACCGCGACGTCTATACCGCCCGATCCTGATCCCGATCGCACCGGCGCCGTGCGGTTCGGCACACTTGATGACCTCGCATCTCAAGGGGCCAGCGCTGCCGTAATCACCCAGCTCTCCGCCGATGGCTTCGCACTCAGAAGCACAGGTGATCCAGCGGGAACGCTCCTCGCAGACATCGGCATCACCCGCAACGACACGCGCCTCGTCGACCTCCGTGCGTCGTTTAAGAATGCACTGGACGCTGTCTCGCACACGGCCATATTCACACGCGCGCTGCACGACTCCGCTGGCGATCCTCAGAACCCGAGCATCCTCTTCGAGGAGGTCGTCGACACCTTCCGATCCGACCGCACCGACCCCGATGAACTCGATCGCACCACAGCCTTGCCGCATCATCTACTCATCGCGGAAGTGAATGGGCATCGCATCCATGAGGAGGTGGGCGAGAAGGACCTGATCTCCCTGTTCCCCACACCGTTCGGTAGTTCGCAGGCGGGGGTCGATGATCGCCCGCTTATCCCCGCTCCCGCGGAGCAGCAGGGCTCTGAGCGCCTCGCGCCCGAACTCATCTCCCGCCTCATGATGCGCGACGGCGAAGTACGTCCACTCTCACCCTCGGCTGTCGAATCCTATGCAAGCTGCCCCTACCGATGGTTCATAGAGCGCAGGATCGCCGCATCAGCGCTGGATACCGCTAATGATCAACTTGCATTCGGCTCCTTCGTGCATGCGGTGCTCGAGCGCTTCCATTCGGAGTGGACGGCGGCAGGAAACGCCCGCGTGACCACGAAGAACCTCGAGACCGCGTACGACGTCCTCGATGAGGTGTTCGATGCTGTGCGAGACGATCCCACATCACGACCCGGAGAACTGCCTGTTATCACATCGAAACTCGATGAGCAGCAACTCGAAACATGGCGCACCCGCCTTAGAGCATTCCTGAGGACGCAGACTTCGTTCCTCCCGGGCTTCTCGCCCCGCACTGCTGAAGCCAGCTTCGGTGGAACGGAGCAGGAGCGCGTGATGTATGCAGGGTATCCGTTCCGCGGGTGCATCGACCGGATCGACTCCGGGCAACTCGCATCTGGTGAACAGGTGTCCGTCGTCATCGATTACAAAGGCTCGCTCAGCAAGAAGTACTCTCCGGATATCAAGGAGGGCGTCATCCCGCAGCGGATCCAAGCTATGGTCTACGCCGGGATCGCTGAGCAGCTGTTGGGTGAGCGCGTGATCGCTTCGCTGTTCCTGTCCTACAAGAACGGCAAGACCGAAGGCGTGTACGACCCCTCGGCCATCGGGCCGGAGAGTATGCCTTCCATGAGGACACTCGAGGGGCTCACGCAGGAGAAGTACCGTGAACTCCTCACGCAGGTGGAATGTGACGTAGCTGAGAGCATCGCCGCGATGTATGACGGGAAGGTGGAGCGAGAGCCGAAGTTCGGTGCGGATTCGTGCTCCTGGTGCCCGGTGATCGGCTGTGAGAAGAGGGTGGGGAGCTGATATGGAACTCGGCAGATTCACGGACCCTCAGCGTGAAAGTATCCTCTACGAGGGATCACACCTCTTCATAGAGGCGGGCGCCGGCACGGGCAAGACAGCTACGCTCACGGCGAAGATCGTCCATATGATGGGCACTCAGAATGATCTGGCTTTCGGAGCGATCGCCGACCTCCTGGCCATCACATTCACGGACCTGGCAGCTGGTGAGCTCAAGGGGCGCATCCGTAGCATGCTCAGGCAGGAAGGCCTCGTAGACGA
The DNA here is from genome assembly GCA_964448475.1 of uncultured Coriobacteriales bacterium. GTDB lineage: Bacteria > Actinomycetota > Coriobacteriia > Coriobacteriales > CAYVBA01 > CAYVBA01. The sequence continues at coordinate 2,920 of CAYVBA010000014.1, read as the reverse complement.
GGCGCTGCTCGTCGACGATGCGTGGGTCTCCACGATCCACGGCATGTGCGCACGAATCCTGCGTGACAACGCGTTCGCGCTGGGAGTCGATCCGGATTTTTCGATCACTGTAGGGCCCGAGGCTGACGAGTTGCTCACGCAAGCGACCCACACCATCATCGACGGGGGAGCATCACCTGGGATCGCCGATGACCTCGCCGATCTCTTCGACGAGTATCCCATCGGTACGGGCACAGGCAGGTTCGAAGCGCAGAACTCCATCTTGCACATGGTGCGTACGCTGGGCGAGAAGCTCTCGACCATCCCTGGCGGTAGTGCACGAGCATATCTTGGACCGGAGCCTCGGGGCGTCATCTGGATCGCTCAGGAGGCGCGCGATGTGCTGGCGGATATCGAGACGTGGGCTACGACCGCGCTCCCCAAGCCATCGTCTGCCACGCTACGTCATCTCATGGAGCAGGCGGGAACAGCAGAGCTCCTTACGCAGCTGATCGATGAAGCGGTGAGTGCAGCCGATCCCGATGACCGGGCGTTCGTCGAGCGCCTTGCCGACATCATGAGTCGCAAGCCCAAGAAGATCACTCAGGGTAGGAAGCTCGATTCTTATCCGGATTACGCGGAATCCCACGATAGGTTCGCCTGGCTCGCTGCAGAAACAGCCGCGCTCGTGTCCTGGCCTCAGTTACAGCAGTTCGTACGCGTTGCTGATGAGGTGCGGGCCACCTACGATGCCCTCAAGCGCAAGGTAGGCGTACTGGACAATAACGACCTGCTCGCCTTCGTGAGCGAGGCATTCCAAGCTGATCCGCATCTTGCCGAGCGCTACGCTGAACAGTTCAAGCTCATCATGATCGATGAGTTCCAGGATACGGATGCCATGCAGACGACCATCGCCCAAGCTCTCTCGAAGCCCGGTGAGAACTCACTCATCACGGTTGGTGATGCCCAGCAGTCCATCTACCGGTTCCGTGGAGCTGACGTGAATCTCTTCCGCAGGTACTCCGCTGAGCTGCCTCAGGATGCCGGAGATTTCCAACTGGACACCAACTTCAGGTCTCACGCGGACATCCTGGCATTCGTGAACAGCGTCTTCAGCGCTGATGAGGTGTTCGGTGAGCGTTACCTCGCGCTCGGAGCAGGTCGGAAGGAGCGCTTCGATGCTCCCGCGTTCACCGATGCGCACCCTCGGGTGAGCATCCAGATGACTGCTTCGGAGGCCGGCATCAACGCGCATGAGCGCCGCCGTCATGCTGCAGCTCGGATCGCTGAATCATTCCAGGCCTATCGAGCCGCCGGCTGGAAACCCTCGGACATGGTCGTGCTCCTGGGCAAGATGACTCACTCGAACACCTACGCCGAGGCGCTCACAGCCGCAGGTTTCGAGACCATCATCACCGGCGGATCAGTCTTCTGGAATCGGCCCGAACCTCAACTCGTGGGGTATATCCTGCGGGTTTTGTCGAATCCACTGGATGATGAAGCGCTCTACCACGTCCTGGAATCCCCGTTCTTCTCGCTCACGGCTGATGAATTCGCACTTCTCGTGATCGAGCGGGAGACATCCGGCCCCGCCCTCTGGTATGCACTGCGTTCAGCAGGCGAGAAGCCCGGAGCGCCAGCACGCATCACACATGCTCGTGAGATCATCGAGCGTGCTCTGCGGGACCGTTCCACACGTGCGCCCTCGGTCGTGTTGAGGCGATTCGCAGCTGAATCAGGTGTGATCACGCGTAACGCTGCGCGGTCTGTGGCGGGCACGACGAGCACCGCGGATCTCCTCAAAGCCATCAACACGGTGGAGCAGCTGCAGGAATCGCATGCCCCTACATTCGCGGAGGTGGCTCGTGCGTACACCGTCCTCATGGATACCCCGCCTAGCGAGCGCCCCGGAACCCTTATGGTCTCCGGACAGGAGGCTGTCAGGATCATGACGATCCACTCCTCGAAAGGTCTCGAGTTCCCTATAGTCGCCTTGGCCGAGTTCACGGATAACCCCACGAGCAAGTCGGCCGGGATGGTGGAGGTGATGGAGGGCATACCGTTCCTCGCATTGCAGCCCAAGGAGTTCCTATCCGAGCGGAATCTCAAACTCCCCAAGCTCGAGAAGACCGACGGTAATCCACTCACTCCCGCATCTCTCGTCCGACCGAACCTCACGAACGCGGAATACCATGCACGCCTAGTGAGTCTTGCCAACCAGGAAGAGCTCGAGGAGAATCGTCGCCTTTTCTACGTCGGAGCGACTCGAGCCGAAGAGGCCCTCGTCATCTCGCTCACGATCGCTGCATCCGGAGTCGGTTCCACTCCTTCCATGATCCATAACGATATCTCCCGCCTGTTCCCCGAGGGTACGTTCCCGCAGGAAGACTCCCGAGCAAACACCGGCGGGACCTCCGAGGCTCATTTCAAGTACGAGTTCCTGGAAGCTGATGAGTCCGGAGTTATCCAGAGAGCATCCGATCCCGCATACATCCTCCCCACGTTACCGCCGACGGCACCTTCAGGTGGTATCCCTCGGTTGGGAGAGGTCGTGCATCTCGGATGGACTGCAGCACGCCCCTTTGATGATGCGTATGAATTCTCCTACTCGAGCCTCGCGCGCACGCCCGAACTCTCGCCGGCGTCTTCGAGCACGAGTGATATCTCACTCGACCTCACCTCAACAGAGGACGCGACCGAACTCGGAAGTGCGTTCCACCTGATTGCCGAGTACATGATCCGCTCCGGACTCCTCTCACACGGCTCGGTAGTACTTCCTTCGGGCGAGAAGATCGCAGCGCTCAGTGCACCCTTCGACCTCACCTCAAGGCAGGAAGAGCGCCTCATGCGCGCGTTGGGCACGTGGGCCACGAGTGACATCGCAGTGCGCGTGTCCTCACACCCCATCATCAGAGCGGAGGTGCCGTTCTATCTCGAGTTC
>CAYVBA010000013.1:22163-29082 GCA_964448475.1 uncultured Coriobacteriales bacterium | reverse complement strand
GCATGTCACGAGGGTCTTTCCACCAGCTTGCTCTCCCGGTGGTCCGGCTTCGGTAAGACCGGTTCCGCACTCATCGGTGGTGTGATCGCCATCTCCCTCATCGGATGGTTCGGTGTTCAGAACTCCGTCTTCGCGGAGGGTATGCTGGACATCACCGGACTGCTTAATTTCCCCATCTGGGCGTTCCTCACCGGCATGGCCATCACGGTACTCGTGGTTTACGGCATCAAGATGATCTCGCGTGCAGCCAATATCTTCGTGCCGCTCTTCATCGTCGCCGTCCTCTGGGCTGCGTTCGTCATGCTCCAAGGCCACAGCATCGCTGAGCTCATGACCACCCCGCACCCCGGCCCTGCACTCGGCTTCGGCGCAGCTACCACCATGGTCGCCGGTGGTTTCATCATCGGTGCGGTCACCACGCCTGACTTCTCCCGCTTCATGAGGAGCGGCAAGGACGTTTTCTGGATGACGCTGATCGGCACGTTCGTGGGAGAGCTCGGGATGAACCTCATCGCCGTCCTTCTCGCCCATGCAGCCGCCACCAACAACATCATCGACATCATGATGAGCTACTCCGGTTGGATCGGTGCACTGATCGTGGTCGCGTCCACCGTCAAGCTGAACGACCTGAACCTGTACTCGTCGAGCCTCGGTCTGGCAACGCTCGTGGACGCGCTGTTCAACAAGAAGGTCAACCGCGCCATCCTGACGTGGGGCCTCGGTCTGGTGGGTACCGTGCTGTCCATGATCGGGATCATAAACTACTTCGTGGACTTCCTCTCGCTGTTGGGTGTGGCTATCCCTCCCGTTGCAGGCATCATAGTGGTGGACTACTACATCCTGAGGCGTGATAGGCGTGAGCTGGATGAATCGCGAGAGAAAGGGGAGCTTCCCCGACTCGTGGAGATCTGGAACCCCATCACCATCATCGCGTGGCTGATCGCGGCTGTGATCGGTTTCGTGACGCAACAGTTCGAGGTGGGTATCGCATCCATCAACTCGCTCGCGTCGGCCGGGATCCTGTACTTCGTGCTCATGAAGGCGTACGGAGCGGCTACCAAGCAGGATGTGGTCAAGTTCAAGCAGACCGACGAGGTCGTCTAGAACATACGAGCTGGAGGTAGCATGAGGATTCTGGATGTACAGGCCATAGAGGATATCGCCGTAGGCGCTGCGGTCCTGGGCACCGGCGGCGGTGGTGATCCGTATGTAGGCAAGCTCATGGCCCAGCAGGCTATTGAGCAGTACGGGCCCATAGAGATGTACTCGGTGGATGAGATCGCGGATGACGCCCTCGTGTGCCCTACGGCCATGATGGGTGCGCCTACCGTGCTGGTCGAGAAGGTCCCGTCCGGCAAGGAGATCCTGAAGTCGTTCCACGCGCTGCAGGATTACCTGGGCAAGAAGATCGACGCCACCATGCCTATCGAGGCCGGTGGCGTGAACTCCATGATTCCGCTCGCTGTGGCTGCGACGCTCCGGCTTCCGTTCGTTGATGCGGACGGTATGGGCCGTGCCTTCCCTGAACTGCAGATGGTGACGTTCCATCTGTATGGGATCTCGGCCACGCCCATGCTCGTGTCGGATGAGAAGGGCAACGCCATCATCCTGAACACGGTGGACAACAACTGGACAGAGCGGATCGCACGTGCTGCCTGCTCCGAGATGGGCGGCTCCGTCATGGATGCTATCTATCCTATGACGGGTGCTCAGATGAAGCAGGGCTCCATCCCGGGCATCGTGACACTGACCGAGGAGATCGGTCGCGCCATCCGTGAGGCCAAGGGCAAGGGCGTCTCGCCCATCCAAGCCGTCATGGACATCACCGGGGGAGTGGAGCTCTTCCGCGGCAAGGTTGCAGATATCGAGCGTCGTACTGCCGGTGGTTTCGTACGCGGTGAGTCGCGCTTCGTAGGCATAGATGAGTACCGCGGTGAGGAAGTCACCCTCAACTTCCAGAATGAGAACCTCTTAGCTCGCAGAGGTGACGAGGTGCTCTGCGTGACGCCCGACCTCATCGCCATCCTGGATACCGAGACCGGACATCCCATCACCACGGAGGGTCTGCGCTACGGCCAGCGTGGCGTGATCATAGGGATGCCCTGTCATGAGCATTGGCGCACGCCTATGGGCATCGAGACCGTTGGCCCGCGCTACTTCGGATACGACTTCGACTACACGCCGCTCGAGGAACTCGTGGAGCGCAACGCGGGAAAGGGTGATGCGTGATGGCATTCCGTATGGGAATCGATGTCGGCGGAACCAATACCGACGCAGTCATCCTGAACGATGACCTCGAGGTCGTGGCCAAGACCAAGCATCACACGACTGATGATGTCATGACGGGTATCGTGGCCGTCGTGGCCGATGTGCTGGAGCAGATCGGAGATGATCGCGAGAAGGTCGCGTACGCCATGCTAGGCACCACCCAGGCTACGAACGCGATCGTGGAGCGTAAGCGACTCAACAAGGTTGCGGCGATCCGTATCGGGCTTCCTGCCACGGAGTCCATCGCTCCCATGACTGGCTGGCCGGAAGAGCTCAAAGCAGCTATCGGTGATATGGCCTATCTCATCCATGGAGGTAACGAGTTCGACGGTCGAGAGATCGCTCAGCTGGACGAGGAGCGTATCCGCGAGATCTGCCGAGAGGTTGCTGGTAAGGCTACGTCCGTTGCCATCACGAGCGTCTTCAGCCCCGTCTCCACCGATCACGAAGAGCGTGCAGCTGCCATCGTCCGTGAGGAGCTGGGTGAGGATATGCCCGTCTCGCTCTCGTACGAGATCGGGAGCATAGGTCTTCTGGAGCGTGAGAACGCGACCATCCTGAACGCCGCTCTGGTGGATGTGGCACGCCGCACCATCACCAGCTTCAAGGAGGCGCTGGCCGCTGAAGGCATCGATCCGCGCGTGTACCTGGGTCAGAACGACGGCACACTCATGAACGTGGATTACGCGCTGCGCTACCCGATCCTCACCATCGCCTGCGGTCCCACCAACTCCATCCGTGGTGCTGCGTACTTGGCTCACCAGGAGGACGCACTGGTCGTGGACGTAGGGGGCACCACCACCGACGTGGGTGTGCTCGTGAACGGGTTCCCGCGTCAGAGTTCGCTGGCCGTTGAGATCGGTGGCGTGCGTACCAACTTCCGCATGCCTGACCTCATCTCCCTGGGACTGGGTGGCGGTACCATCATCCGCGGTATCCGAGGCGCCGACGCCATCGTTGAGAACGCTTCCGGCATTGACATGGCGACGGCCACCAAGGACCGTGGTTTCACCGTGGGTCCTGACTCCGTGGGCTATGAGATCACGGAGCGCGCTCGTATCTTCGGCGGCACCGACACCACCGCAACGGACATCGTGGTTGCTCTGGGTCACGCTGACCTCGGCGACGCGAGCGCTGTTGCGGACATCGACCGCACCGAGGCCGACACCGTGAACGCCCGCATGATCGAGATGGTGGAGGACCTCATCGACCGCATGAAGACCTCCGCCGAGCCCGCACCCGTGATCCTGGTGGGTGGTGGTTCGCTCATCCTGCCCACGGACCTCGAAGGTGGCAGCATCGTGGTCAAGCCCGACCACTACGAGGTGGCCAACGCCATCGGTTCCGCCATCGCACAGGTCTCCGGAGAGGTGGAGCGCATCTACGCCCTCGAGGGCACCACGCGTGACGCCGTGGTCGAGGAAGCCAAGCAACTGGCCATCGAGGACGCTAAGGCAGCCGGTGCAGACCCTGATACCATAGAGATCGTGGACCTGGAGGACGTGCCGCTCGCATACCTCCCGGGTAACGCCACACGGATCCGAGTCAAAGCAGCAGGCAACCTCCAGCTGTAGAGAGAAGGTCGATCCCACATGGAGCGCAACGTAACCATCGCATTGGCTCAGAACTTCTGCGAGATGGGTGATCTCGAACGCAACCTGCAGGATCACGTCCGCATGATCCGTGAGGCGGGCGAGAAGAACGCGGACATCGTCTGCTTCTGCGAGTTGGGTGGCACAGGGTATCGCCAGGACCTTCTCGGTCAGAAGCTCTACGATCTCGCGGAGGATCCCGCTGATGGACCCACGATCAGGACGCTCGGCCCCATAGCCAAGGAGCAGGGCATGTACGTCATCGCTCCTGTGGTGATCGCCGATCCCGAGGGCCGTGTGCACGAGGACGGACTGGCTGAAGGCAAGCCGATCGTCTACAACTCCGTCATGCTCATAGACCGCGAGGGTCAGCTGGCCGGTACGTATTCCAAGAACCATGCGTTCGACACGGAGCAGAAGTACTTCGCACTCGGCGATGACATGCCCGTGTTCGATACCGATTTCGGCACCATAGGCATCATGATCTGCTTCGACATGGGGCTGCCCGAGACAGCGCGGATCCTCGCGCTCAAGGGTGCGGAGATCATCTTCGTACCGAGCGCCTGGCGCATCGAGGACGAACTCATGTGGGATGTGAACACCCAATGCCGCGCCCTGGAGAACCGCGTGTTCCTGGCTGCGGTCAACCGAGTGGGACGCGAGGGTGACGAGCTGCTCATGTTCGGCAAGTCCAAGGTCGTGGATTACGACGGCCGGGTCATAGCCGAAGCTCACCGATTCAGAGAAGAAGTCATAACGACCACGGTGGATCTGGGTAAACTCGAGTTCGCACGCTTCGAAGTGCCCTACATCGCACGTCGTAAGCCGCAGAATTACGACATTCTCTGCGACCAGGAGGTCTAACGCATGCTTCTGAGGCACGTCTACCGCATGGGCGAATTGGTGGATCAACCGCTCGCTTCGGGTCAGATGGTCAGCAGCTACCTGCTCAAGCGTTTCCCGGATGCGATCATAGAAGTGACTCCCATCACCGAGGGCGAGAACAGCACGGACTTCATCTCCATAACGGTACCGGGATCGGCGGGTAAGACCGCCGGCGGAACGGCGCCGACGCTCGGGATCCTGGGACGCCTGGGTGGACTGGGTGCGCGGCCCGAGGTGATCGGCCTCGTTTCGGATGCCGACGGTGCCGTGGCAGCTCTGGCGTGCGCTATGAAGCTTCTGGATATGCGCAAGAAGGGCGATGTGCTGGAAGGTGACGTGGTCATCAAGACGCACATCTGCCCCGATGCTCCTACACAGCCTCATGACCCCGTCCCGTTCATGGGTTCACCGGTGGATATGGCTACCGTGAACGCCCATGAGGTGACGGGGGATTTGGATGCGATCCTCTCCTGTGATACGACCAAGGGCAACCGCATAGCCAACTGGCGTGGATTCGCCATCTCTCCCACGGTCATGGAGGGCTACATCCTCAAGGTGAGTTCCGACCTGCTGGATATCATGGAGATCACCACGGGTCAGCTCCCTCGTGTGCTTCCCATCACGCAGCAGGACATCACGCCGTACGGCAACGGGCTGGATCATATCAACTCGATCATGCAACCTGCCACTGCTACGGATAAGCCGGTGGTAGGCGTGGCGCTCGTGACCGAGACCGCTGTTCCCGGCAGTGCAAGCGGGGCTAGCCACGCGGTGGACATAGAGGAAGCAGCACGCTTCATGCTTGAAGTAGCGAAGGCCTTCACGGCAGGGAAGTGCGAGTTCCACGATGCCGAGGAGTTCGCGCTGATGAAGCGCCTCTACGGCTCCAACGCGCACTTCCAGACGAAGGGCGAGCAGGCGTAGGGCTTCCCGCGACCCGCATCAGAAGAGCTGAACCCCTCCGGTGAGGAAGGTCTTCAGGTCCGTGTTGTTGTCGCCCACGACGAGCGGTTGCGCCTTAGGATTGCGCCGCATGAATTCGGCCAGTCCATCCACCTGACGAGGTTTACCACTCTTCACCTCTATGGCCGTGATCCTCTCGCCTTTAGAGATCACGAAATCGACCTCATGGTTACCGTCACGCCACCAGTTGACCGAGAAACCTTCGCGCTTCGAGCGTGCTATCAAGTAAGCTCCAACAGCTGATTCGATGAGGTGACCACGCAGGTCAGGTGTATCTATCAAGTCGTTCGTACTCTGCCACATGGAGGTCATGAGCGAGGTGTCATGGATCATGAGCCGGGGGGAGCTGCGGCGTGAAGCCAGCGGCTTGAAGTCGAACTTCTGGAGACCGGAAAGGATGCCTGCTAACGACAGCAGATCGAGATAATGAGCGAGCGTGTCCGTATTCCCCTTATCATCCAACTGACCGAGCAGCTTACGATACGAGACTTCCTGCCCTGAGTGTTGCGCACCCAGCTCGAAGAGGTTCTTCATGAGCGCGGGTTTGCGGACATCCGTCATCTCGAGCACATCGCGCGTGATGGTGGTCTGGATGATGGCATCCCGCATATAGGATCGCCAGCGGTCAGGATCGTCCTTCAGCACGGCTGTTCCCGGATATCCTCCGAAGCGCAGGAAGTCCTCCAGGTCGTATCCGAAGGCCTCGCTCATCTCATCCAACGTCCAATGGGTCGAATCCAACCGCTCGAACCGACCCGTCAACGAGTCGCTCATCCCCTTGTGAAGCATCAGGGAGGACGAGCCACTCAGAACCACGTGCAGCGGCAGGCCTGTGCGTGAGTCTTCATCCCAGAGCATCTTGACGATGGACGGCCAGGAATCGATCTTCTGAACCTCATCCAGGGCGAGAATGGCGGGTGACCCCTGTGATGCAAGTCTCCGTGCTTGAGTCCATTCGAGTTGGATCCACTGCGCTGACTGATTCGACGGAGCATCCGCTACAGCGAAGCGGTAAGGGATGTTCGACGCTTCGAGTGCTTGATGTACCGCGGTTGTCTTCCCGGTCTGCCGAGGGCCTATGACGATCTGTATGAACGTGCGATCCTCAGCGAGACGAGACTGGAGTTTCTCGGAGATCTCCCGTTGGAACTTGTATGCCTCATTCCGCGGCTACGAAAATGATAGATATGGCTACCAAAAATGATAGATAT
>CAYVBA010000013.1:17344-22063 GCA_964448475.1 uncultured Coriobacteriales bacterium | reverse complement strand
GCCTCATTCCGCGGCTACGAAAATGATAGATATGGCTACCAAAAATGATAGATATATCTATCAAAGATGCTAGATAGGATCAGGAGTGGGATAAGGCGGACGCGAATCAGACGTTGCCCACGTAGACGTGGTCGAGCCTCTTGGATGCGACGTCCTGCATATGCTGCAGCAGCCCGATGTCCGTAGGTGATGCATCCCTCATCTCGTGTCGCGGGAAGAAGCGGCTCAGGTGGAGGGGGATCGCCTCGTCCAGACGAGCCAGCCAGTCCACCATCTCCGCGAACTTCTCGACATCATCCGAGATGCCCGGAACAACGAGCGTCGTCACCTCCACATGGAGGCCTCGCTCAATGGCGGTAGCGATCGATGCCTCGACCGGAGCGAGCCCGCCACCCATGCGGCGGTACGAGTCCTCGTCGAACGCCTTGAGGTCTATGTTCACGGCGTCCAGGACGTCGCAGAGCCCGGCCCACGTGTCCTCGGTGGCGTATCCGTTCGTTACGGCCGCGGTCACGAGACCTTCCCGGCGGGCGAGGGAGGCGCATTCCCGCACGTACTCGTAGCTGATGATGGGTTCGTTGTAGGTGAACGCGAGCCCTATGTTGCCTGAATCACGAGCATCCAGAGCCGCTTCCACGAGCTGTTCGGGCGAGAAGTGCATGGTGGGGAAGGTGGGCTCGAGCGTCTTCGGGTCCAGATGCGCGCAACTGATGGTGTCGTTCTGGCAGAACGGGCACGTCATGTTACAGCCCAGACTGCCCCAGGAGAGGATCTTCGTCCCGCGGTGGAAGCGGGCGAACGGCTTCTTCTCGATCGGGTCCACCGAGAGTGCGGACGTCGCACCGTACGTCCCGAGCACCATGCGGCCCTCTCGTGCCACACGCACGCCGCACAGTCCGATCTCCCCTTCGTTCCGAGCGCACCTGTGCGGACAGATGGTGCAGACGGCTCTGGTTTCCGTCATCGCTCTTTGCGGCTTCGGAGCAGGCGCTGCCTCAGGCATGGCGGACCACCTCGAAGCGCTCCAGCTCGAACTCCTCGTCCAGCGGGATCCCGGCTTTGCGCAGAGCGATCCGCACCTGCTCGTCAGGCGTGTCCACCCCTTCCAGATCCGGCAGGAGGAGGCCTCGTTGCCAGCCGCGTGACACGATCACGCCGTAGCGCTTCGCATCCAGATCGGCCAGTGTGGCCGGTTCGGCTTCTCCCAGTACGTCCACGCTCACGGTGAGGTCGGGGAGTTCGGACGCCTGGATGGGCGAGAAGCGCGGATCGTGGAATCCCGCTTGCACGGCGTTGTGGATGACCTCTTCGGCGAGTGTTTCCCGCGTAGCCACGATCGTCCCGATGCAGCCTCTCAGCTCACCGCGCGCATCGTGGATGGTGACGAAGGTTCCTGCGCGGTCCGGGAGGTCACCGGGCAACTCAGGAGCAGGAGGCGTCGGCCTACCCTCCGCGTGAGCGACGATCGTATCCTGTGCCAGTGCCACGAGCGGATCGGCTGAGCGTCTCATCTCATTCCTCCACGATGAACGAGGCGGTCGCATACCCCACACCGAACGGACCTTCGTACGCATGCAGCTCCGCCGTGTGTTCCACATCGGAGAGGGCTCCGGCGAGCATCTTGAAGCCGGAGAGTCCGCATTCAGCGGCCTTCTCGGCCAGCTCGGGATCGATCTCCATGAAGCGGTCCAGGTCACCGGAGCGGATGATGTCCACGACCTTCTCGTCGAATTCAGGCCCCGCAGCATGGAACCCGTAAGGCCCGTCGGCTTTCAGCTTGTGCGAGAGATCACCGCTCGCCACGAAGACGGTGAGCCGGTCCATGTCACGCGCCGTCTCGGCCACCATGCGTCCGAACCTGTGGAGCGCATCATCCTCGAGCGCCGAGCCACCCAGCCGCACCACATCGAACGCGCTGGTGGGATATTCCTCCTGGATGAAGTGGAGCGGGACGAGAAGCCCGTGGTCCAGCTCCTCCGACCGCGCGCCTATGGTCCCGCAGAGCACCGCGTGGGCCAGACCCTCCTCGCGCAGGTGCTGCACGAACTCCTCGTCGTAGGTGACCGAGCTGCCCGCTTGCGGCACATCGAAGTTCGCGAACGAGCCGTCGGCTCGCTCACCAGGGGCTATGTGGATGTAGTCGGCGTAGTACGCCGTGTGGGGAGAGGTGAAGACGATGGTCTCGGGCTCCAGCTCCGCGATCCGCCGGGCGATGGTCCTGAAACCCTCGATCGTGCCGGGTATCCCGGCCTCCTCACCGCGCCCGACAGCAGGTACGGCGAGCGGGGGATGAGGAACGATGAAGCCAGCCAGCAGAGACATCTCGATCACTCCAGACGTGAGAGTCCGTGTTCAAGGTCTCCAGATTGTAACGCAGCGGGGTGGTATCCCTGCGAAGTGCGAGCAGGCGCTTTAGTGTCCGCCTCCGGCAGCCATATCCACGGCGTGCTCGAACTGATCGGCGATCGCTTCCCAGTTCTCCATGGCGGCCTTGCGGCTACCGGGGAAATTGACGACCAATGATGTGCCGCGCTGTGCGGCTGTCGCGCGGGACAGCATGGCGCGTCCGGTGATCCGCATCGAGTGCGCACGCATGGCCTCTGCGATCCCCGGTACCTCACGGTCACAGACGTCCATCGTGGCTTCGGGCGTGACGTCGCGGGGCGAGAGACCCGTGCCACCACAGGTCAGCACGATGTCCGCGTTGTAGTTGTTGACGGCGGCGATGATGCCGTCACCTATGACCACGCGCTCGTCGGGGACGATGGTGCGGGCTACGACTTCCCAGCCGCGGGACTCGATGAGCTCCACGAGCACGTTTCCGGCCGTGTCGGTCTCGAGCGTGCGGGTGTCGGAGCAGGTGATCAACGCGAATGCGAGCGGTAGGCGCTCGGGTGCATCCTCATGCTCGTGCTCGTGTGCCATGTGGATCACGCCCCGTTCTTCTCGTCATCACCACGATGCCAGATACCGGACTTGCCGCCTTCCTTGTGGAGGAGTCGGACGTCCACGATCTCCATGCCGCGGTCCACGGCCTTGCACATGTCGTAGATGGTGAGACAGGCGATGCTCGCGGCGGTGAGGGCCTCCATCTCGATGCCCGTCTTGCCGGTGACGCCCACCGTTGCCTCCACGTGGATGCCCACGCGGCCGTCCACTCGGGCGCCGGCTTCCAGAGGCGTGACGTCCACCTTGGACTTGGTGATGTTGAGCGGATGGCACATGGGGATGAGGTCAGCCGTGCGCTTGGCGCCCATGATGCCGGCTATGCGTGCGGTGGCCAGGACGTCTCCCTTGGCAGCGGTGCCGTCCACGATCATGGCAAGCGTCTCGGGGTCCATGAGGATGGTGCCTTCTGCGATCGCTATGCGATGGGTGTCAGCCTTGGCCGAGACGTCCACCATGCGGACCGCACCGGTCTCGTCCACGTGGGTGAGTTCGGTGCCTGCTGGGTGCTGGTCGGTCACGCTAGCCTCCGATCTGCGACATGCGTCGCTCGGTGCCTTCTCTGTTGTGGTGCGCATCCGGCTTGAGACGGAGCGCTTTCTGGAAGAGCGCGCGGACTTCGTCCTCGGAGCCTTCGCGCAGTGCGGTACGGGCGGGGAACTCGAGGTCCGAGAACAGACACGGGCGCAGGCCGCCGTCGGCCGTGAGGCGGAGGCGGTTGCAGCTCGCGCAGAAGTGATTGGACATGGCCGAGATGAAGCCCACCGTGCCCTGTGCGTCCGGGAACGCGTAGTAGGTGGCGGGACCCCATCCGGCTGGTTGCCTATCCTGGGAGAGGGGAGCCAGCGTGCCCCATCCGCGCTCCTCGCCCTCCGCGGTGAGGCGCTCTATGAGCTCGTCGTTGGGGATGGTATCAGCTGCCGTCCAGCCGTGGTCGTCCGTACCGGAGGATTCACCCACCGGCATGTACTCGATGAAGCGGATGTGCAAGGGCTTCTCGCGAGACATGCCTGCGAAACCTATGAGGTCCTGTTCCAGACTACGGACCACGACCGCGTTGATCTTGACGGGATGGAAACCAAGCTCCAGCGCCGTGTCTATGCCTGCCAACGTGGACTCCAGCTTGCCGGTGCGCGTGATACGCTCGAACTCTGCGGGGTCCAGGGTGTCCAAGGATATGTTCACGCGGTCCAGACCGGCCTCCTTGAGGCCGGGACCCAGCTTGGGCAGCAGGACGGCGTTGGTCGTGAGTGCTATGTCCTCGATCCCGGGGATCTCCTTCAGCATGCGGACCAGGTCCACTATGCCGGGGCGCACGAGCGGCTCTCCGCCCGTGAGGCGCAGATGTTTGATGCCGTACTCCGTGGCGATGGTGGTGAGACGCACGATCTCCTCGAACGAGAGGATCTCCTCGTGGTCCATCAGACAGACGCCTTCTTCAGGCATGCAGTAGATGCACCGGAAGTTGCAGCGGTCGGTGACCGAGATACGGAGGTAGCTGATGCTCCTACCCAGGTGGTCCTTCGTCAACGTGTAGCCTTCTTCCTAGACGAGTCCTGCGAAGAACTCGGCGATACCGTCCACGTCGTCCAAGTCGAAGACGGGGATCCCGAGCTCGGCCGCGTGGGCTCTCTCCGGTTCATGATCCGAGATGAGAGCTACCAGCTCATCATCTGCAACGATCCTATCAGTACGGTAGTCGCTCCGCATGAATTCGACCTTGGATGCAGCTTCCTGACGATATCCTTCGGTGAGGATGATATCAACCTCGGG
>CAYVBA010000013.1:4123-17244 GCA_964448475.1 uncultured Coriobacteriales bacterium | reverse complement strand
CCGCCGCGTTCCAGGACACGCACGCTGGGCACACCAGCTTCCGTCAGCGAGAACCAACCGCGTTGATAATACAGTGTGGCGGGCATCTGTCCATCCGCCGTGGCATCTGCACCGTCGAAGCTCGACTCCACGTGACCGCCGCGCTTCCTGCTGGAGCGGGAGATGGCTTCCGGATTCTCCAAGAGAGCGGAGACGATAGCGCCCGGACGCTCGTACGTATCACCGCGAAGCACTGCGATAGCACTCCTCACGAGTACGTCGAAGACGATGAGCGCTCCACCGGGGGAGCCGGGGAGTACGAAGACGGGAGTGCCACTCACCACACCGAAGCTATGCGTACCACCAGGACTCATCCGCACGCCGTGGTAGAGTGCAGCCCCCGAATCCGAGAGGGCGAGAAGACCGTAGTCATGATCTCCGTCGGCGCTACCGCCGGTCATGAGAGCAAGGTCGTATCCGGCCACGCTCTCGAGCGCTTCGCGTATGGAAGCGCGGTCATCGGAAACGATGGACAGCGCCACCGGTTCACCACCTGCAGCCATGACCCCTGCGCTGAGTGCAGCTACGTTCGAATTGTGGATCTTACCGGGCGAAAGCTCCTCTCCTAAGGGAACGAGTTCATCACCCGTGCTGAAGATGGCCACGCGCGGGCGCGCGTACACGCTCACGGACGCATGCCCTGCTGTGCCGATGGCTCCGATGATGGTGGGATCCAACACGGTGCCTGCATGAGCTACCACGTCATCCTGTGCTAGGTCGCCGCCTGCAGGTTGTATGTTCATGCCTTCTGTGAGGAGGCCGTCGTAAACGATGAGGGATCCGATGCTTCCATCACCCGAGGTGACTTCCACTTCCTCGTACGGTATGACGGCATCGAGCCGTTCTGGTACGGGAGCTCCTGTCATGATGCGTATGGCGAAGCCTACGCGGATCGGTTCTGCATACACCTCACCGGCGGTCACACGTCCCGTGACGCCGAAGGTCTTCTCGCAACCCTCATCACACCGGTCCAGGAAATCACCCGTGGAAACGGCATAACCATCCATCTTGGAGGTAGCCATCATGGGGACCGATATAGCACTCACTACATCCTCTGCCAGGATCAGTCCGACTGCCTCTGCCAGGGGTATCTCACGTGGAGTTTGCGGGACCACTATGGAGCGGATCTGAGAACGAGCCTCTTCTACGGTGATATGCTCTAGCATGTTCCTGGCCTCCCTTTTCGTTTCGCAAGTCCTTACCCCTCGCGGGTTCATACCATGCAAAGGAGCACCATGCAGCAGGGATCCGGACCAGCCCTCACCCCAGATCAGCGCATCGCGGAACTCCGCGCCCTCATAGAGCATCACTCGCACCGGTACTACGTGTTGGACGCACCCGAGATCGATGACGCCTCCTTCGACGCCCTCATGCGCGAGTTGGCCGAACTCGAAGCCGAACACCCCGACCTCGTGATCGGGACATCGCCCACTCAGCGGGTAGGCGGCGCGGTGGATAGCGAGAAGTTCGCGCCCGTGACGCATGCCACGAGGATGTACTCGCTGGACAACGCTATGGACCTGGATGAGCTGGACGCATGGGTGGATCGCGTGGAGTCCCAGTTGGGACGCGTGCCGCGCTTCGTGGCCGAGCTCAAGATAGACGGCTCGTCCCTCGCGCTCACGTACCGCGATGGGAAGTTGGTTCGTGCTGCCACACGGGGCGACGGCACGACGGGTGAGGACGTGACCGCCAACGTGCGGCAGGTGTCGGACGTGCCTCGAGAACTGGACGCGGACGTCTGGGCCGCTGAGACGGGCACGCTCCCCGGGATGGATTCCGGCCTGGAGATAGAGTTCCGCGGTGAGGTCTACATGCCGCGCGAGTCCTTCGTGCGCCTGAACGAGGCGGCCGAGGTAGCCGCCGAGGAGCGACGCCGCAAGCTCACCGATGAAGGCAAGCTGGAGCAGGCCGACCGTGTCACGCCCGCCGTGTTCGCGAACCCACGCAACGCCGCAGCGGGCTCGCTCCGCCAGAAGGACGCCGCCATCACCAAGGAGCGCGATCTGGCCACGTTCATCTACGCCATAGCAGACGCTGAGCCCCTCGCCGTGCGCTCGCAGTCGGAGCTGTTGGCCACCATGAAGGAACTCGGTTTCCATGTGAACCCCGACGTGGCGGTCTGCGAGACCAAGCAGGAGGTCCACGACTACTGCGCGCGTGCCGTTGAAGCCCGCGGTGACCTCCCGTACGAGATAGACGGCGTGGTGGTCAAAGTGGATGACTTCGAGACCCAGGATCTGCTCGGTTTCACCGCCAAGGCCCCCAAGTGGGCCATCGCGTTCAAGTTCCCTCCGGAGGAGAAGACCACCGTCCTGCGCGAGATCCGCATCCAAGTGGGCCGCACCGGCAAGCTCACTCCCGTGGCCGAGTTCGACCCGGTGGTCGTGGCCGGCTCCGAGATCGCCCGCGCCACCCTCCACAACGAGGAGGAGATCGCCCGCAAGGACGTCCGCGTGGGCGACACCATCATCGTCCGCAAAGCGGGTGACGTGATCCCCGAGGTCGTGAGCCACGTGGCCAGCCTGCGTCCCCCGAACGCCGAGCAGTTCACCATGCCCACCACGTGCCCGTCCTGCGGTTCCGAAGTGGTCCGCGAGGAGGGGGAGGTGGACCTCCGCTGCATCTCCATCGACTGTCCCGCTCAGGCGAAGGAGCGTCTCATCCATTGGGGCAGCCGCAACGCCATGGATATAGATGGTCTGGGCGAGAAGATCGTGTCCCAGATGGTGGACACGGGCCTCATCTCCGATGTGGCAGACTACTACGACGGCCTCACGCGAGCGGATCTCGAGGCACTACCCACGGGCTCCTTCTACACGAAGGCGAAGACAGCTACTGACAGCGATCCACGTTCCTGGGAAGAGGGTGACCCCAAGCCGCTCGGGCCGCACCGCGCGCAACTCATCCTCACCGCCATCGAGGCCTCTAAGGAACGCGGTCTGGCACGCGTGCTCTTCGGGCTGGGCATCCGTCACGTGGGCGTCACCGTAGCCGCGTCACTCGCTGATGCGTTCGGATCCATGAGCGCGCTCCGCGCCGCCACGGAGGAGGGGATCTCCGCCATCGACGGCGTGGGGCCCATCATCGCACGCAGTATCGTCACGTTCTTCTCGACCCCTGACAACACGGCCGTCGTGGACCGGTTGGATCGAGCGGGAGTGAGGATGGAGGACGAGGTCCCCGAAGACGCTCCCGAACCCACATTGCGGGGTATCACGTTCGTGCTCACCGGATCGTTGGAGCGGCTCACGCGCGACGAAGCGTCGGAGCAACTCAAGCGCTTCGGCGCCAAGGTCACGGGCTCCGTCTCCAAGAACACGACCTATGTGGTTGCTGGGGAGTCGGCAGGCTCCAAGCTCGTGCGGGCGCAGGAGCTGGGTATCCCCGTACTCGATGAGAGCGATCTGGAGCGGATCCTGGAGACGGGAACCGTAGACCATCTAGAGGGGTGATCATGGAGAGCGAGCCGCGGCAGGACCGAGCACAGGGCGTGGAGCCGTACCGCGTCGATACCGAGCCTAAGAAGAGCATGGGTGCTGCGGGGTTCCTGATCCCGCTCGTGGTGCTGATCGTGCTGGCGGTGGGCGGCGAGCTGGGTGCTCGCGCTCTCGTTAACTCCAAGACGGCGGAGCAGGTGGAAGCAGCCCAAGGCGTCACCCTCACCGACGCGCAGACCACGACTCACGCCGAAATCACCACTCCCATGATCAAGCAGCTGATCGATGGCAGATTGGAGCGTGTGGAGGTCACGGCTCCGGCGGCTACGATCGAGCAAGGGCCCGTATCGGTGGACGTGCAGGACGTGGAGCTCGTGACGCACGGCCTCATGTACGAGTCGCGCTTCGCCGAACGCGTGGACGCCAAGGCCACCATCCCCTTCACCCAGGTGAGGGATCTGCTCTCGGGCCCTCTAGCTGACGTCGAGGTGACGGGCGGATCCGGTTCCGGCCTGGATGTATCCACGGCACTCGGCGGCGTTCCCATAACGGCCAAACTCACCGTGGAACCCGTGCGTTCGGAGGGCGAGAAGGTAGGGGCGCTCAGGATCTCCTTCGATGACGTGGAGTTCGAACAGACCGGGCTTCTCGCCCAGCTCATGGACGCTCTGCTCGGGGAGCTCGAGCCTCGTGAAGTACCGGTGCCTCCGCTGCCATACGACCTGTACCTGACCGACGTGGAGACGACCGACGCCGGATTCCGCATCAGCACCTCGGGTGAGGGAGTACAGCTGCCGCGCGGTAGCTCCGGCGGGTGAGGCTGATCGGGTCGACCGGGAGTCGGCGGGCGTGCGTGTGTATCATCTCCCGCGGTTCGGGCATGTACCTGGGAAGGAAATGATGTGTACCCGCTTGCCAGGAGGTAGTCATGTATAAGAGATTCCTCGTACCCCTCGACGGTTCCGTCCACTCCTATAATGCGCTCAAGGCCGCACTGGAACTGGCTAAAGGTCATGACCAGAAGAAGGTCACGCTGCTCCACGTGGCTCCGCCTATGGATGCTGATGAGACCACGTTCGAGATGGCAGCCTGGCTCGCCGGCGTTCAGGCTCCTGATAAGACGGCAGCTGATGCTGCGCAGCAGGACTATCTGAACCTGCATCGTGACAAGGTCGTGGCCAGCGTGGCTGACCTCGTCAACGGCAAGGCTGACAACGTGGAGATCGAGACCGTGGTCCTCAAGGGACGCCCCTCGGAGGCGCTCGTGGACTACGTCAAGAAGCATGAGAACGATATAGACCTCGTGGTCATGGGTCGTCGTGGCCTGGGTGCGATTCGTTCCGCGATCGGTAGCGTGAGCTTCTCGCTGCTGCATTCGCTCGATCTGCCGGTGCTGCTGGTCAAGTAGATTCGAGAATCAACAGCTCATGATGTGACCGATGGACTCCCTGGGGGCTCAGGCTTCGAGGGAGTCCTTCTCTTCTCGGGTCCGGAACCGATGTCGAGCCGCTTTGCTGGGCCGAGGAGATCGATCTGCTTCCCAACTGGAAACACACCCTTCATCCCAGTCGCTCATCGCTGCGATACACTACGGGATGCTCGAATCCGCACGCTGGAACGGCACTCGAAAGGAAACCATGGCACTCACGGAAGACGATGTCCGCAGGATCGCGGACTACACGCGCATCGCTCTTACGAAAGAGCAGGTCGAAGCCACCACTACGTACCTGAACGGGATGCTCCGGACGCTTGACCCCATCACCCAGTACGACCTGGACGACGTGCCGCCCACGTATCACCCGATCGGAGACCTCTCCAACATAGTGCGGGATGACGTGACCGAGCCATCACTTTCGCACGATGCCACGTTCTTGGATGCTCCTGCTGAGGACGACGGTCACTTCGTAGTCCCTCGTATCCTGGGCGGCGGTGAATAAGATGAACGAGAAGAACGAATCTTTCCTCATGTCCCTCACAGCAGCAGAGATAGCAGCGCAGGTCAGTGCAGGAGAACTCTCGGCCGTCGAGGTCACGGAAGCTGCCCTTGCTGCCGTAGCAGCGCACGATGATGACGTGCATGCCTATCTCCAGGTCACCGAGGAACTCGCTCGCGAGCAGGCTCGTAACATTGATGCAGCTCGCGAGGCAGGGAAGACCCTGCCACCTCTAGCGGGCGTGCCTCTGGCCATCAAGGACAACATGAACCTCGAGGGTACGCGCACTACGTGCGGTTCCAAGATGCTCGAGGAGCACACCTCCATCTATACCGCGACGTGCGTCCAGAACATGCTCGATGCCGGCTGCGTGCCCATCGGCAAGGTGAACATGGATGAGTTCGCGTTCGGCTCATCCACCGAGACCTCGTACTTCGGTCCGTCCAAGAACCCCTTCGATCTGGAGCGTGTCCCCGGCGGCTCATCGGGCGGCTCGGCTGCCGCGGTGGCTGCGGGCATGGCTACGCTTTCTCTCGGGTCGGACACGGGTGGATCTATTCGCCAGCCCGGTGCGTTCTGTGGGCTCGTTGCCATGAAGCCCACGTACGGCGTGGTCTCTCGCTATGGTGTTGTTGCGTTCGCGTCATCTCTCGATCAAGTAGGCCCCTTCGCTCACACGGTGGAGGATGCAGCGATCGCACTCAACGCGCTTGCAGGGCATGACCCGAAGGACTCCACGTCGCAGGTTCCCCAGACCGACTTCACCACCCATCTGCAAGATGGTGTCGAAGGTGCTCGTGTCGGCATCGTTCGTTCCATGATCGAGGCCGAAGGTGTCTCGCCCGAGGTCCGCCACGCTGTGGAAGAAGCCGCGGCTGAGCTGGAGCGCCAGGGCGCCACGCTCGTGGAAGTGGAGCTTCCGCACGCCAAGGAGGCCATGGCAGCGTACTACGTCATAGGTCCGGCGGAGGCGTTCTCCAACCTCTCGCGGTTCGATTCCGTCCGGTACGGCTACCGTCATCCGGGTGCGAAGACACTCGATGAGCAGATGGCGCTCACGCGTGCCGAGGGCTTCGGAGCTGAGGTCATCCGTCGCATCATGCTCGGTTCGTATCTGCTCTCCAGCGGACCATACGACCGCTACTACATGCCGGCTCAGCGCGTGCGCACCCTCATCACCGATGACTACGTCAAGGCGTTCCAGCAGGTGGACACCCTCCTCATGCCTACCACACCGCGCACCGCGTTCAAGTTCGGCGAGATCACCGACCCCACCGAGATGTACCTCTCGGACATGTTCACCGTTTCCATCAACATAGCCGGCAACTGTGGCATCTCGGTACCCGTAGGGCTCGGCCGAGACAGCGGGCTTCCCGTGGGCGTACAGCTCGTGGGCAAGCAGTTCGGTGATGCCGAGCTGCTCAGGTACGCCGCCGCACTGGAGCGCGGGCACGACCGGATCACTCCGGCCCCGTCCTTCTCGCGCGCCCTGTCTGAAGGAGGTGCCCGATGAGGGAGCTCGAAGACGTCCTGCAGGATTGGGAAGCCGTCATCGGTCTGGAAGTGCACACCGAGCTCACCACGCTCGAGTCCAAGATGTTCTGCGGCTGTAAACTCGGCCACGACGACGAACCCAACACGAACGTCTGCCCCGTCTGCCTGGGGATGCCCGGAGCACTGCCTGTGCCTAACCGGGCTGCGATCGAATCCATCGTCCTTGCCGGTCTGGCTACCGGATGTGATATCGAGCCTGACTCGCAGTTCTACCGCAAGAACTACTTCTATCCGGACATGTCCAAGAACTACCAGATCACCCAAGGTCCGGTGGCCTTCTGCATGCGGGGGCATCTGGATCTCGTGATCGATGGCCCCGGCGTCAAGCAACGCCTTGATGCTCCGGGTGCGCCCGAGGGCGAGAAACCAGGCTCGTACGAGACCCGTATAGGGATCACGCGGATCCACATGGAGGAGGACGCAGGAAAGCTTGTCCACCGGGGTGGTACGGATGGGCGCATCTCCGGTGCCAGTTCGTCGCTCGTGGATTACAACCGGTGCGGCACACCGCTCATCGAGCTCGTGACCGAACCCGATCTGCGCACGCCGGAAGAGGCGCGCCGTTTCATGCAGAAGCTGCGGGATATCTTCCTCACGTTGGGGATCTCGGATTGTTCCATGGAATCGGGCTCCATGCGCTGCGACGGAAACGTGTCCATCCGCAGGCGTGGTGAAACGGAGTTCGGCACCAAGACCGAGCTCAAGAACATGAACTCCTTCAAGAACCTGCACGACGGTCTGTCCTACGAGATACGCAGACAAGCAGAGGTGCTTGAGGAGGGCGGCCGGGTCCTTCAGGAGACCCGCCACTGGGAGCCCACGACCAAGCACACCATCTCCATGCGTTCCAAGGAGACGGCCGAGGATTACCGGTTGTTCCCCGATCCCGATCTCTCGCCGTTCCATCTGACCGAGGAGTACATCGACTCCATCCGCGCGCGCATGCCGGAGCTGCCTGATGCTCGCGCCGCACGGCTCGTGGAGTCCTTCGGGATCACGCGTTCGGATGCGGCGCTCATCGCCTCAGAAGTGGCCGTGGCCGAGCTCTTCGAGGCTGCGGTGGCTCACACGCCGGACGCCGCACAGCAGATCGCGAACCTCGTGAACAACGTGGTGGCCGGTCTCAGGAACGATGACGCGGTCGAGCGCGACCCGCTGGACATGGATCCGGCGCACTTGGCCGAACTCGCACGACTGCTGAAGGAGGACGTCGTCTCCTCGAATCAAGGGCGCGAGATCCTGATCGAGACCATCAACACCGATACCGCTCCCGAAGCCGTGGCCGATGCCCGTGGCATGAAACAGGTCTCGGACGTGGATGCGCTGCTGCCCATCGTGCGCGAGATCCTTCTCGCCCACGAGGAGCAGGCCGCCCAGTACCGGGAAGGCAACCAGAAGGTCATCGGGTACCTGGTGGGCCAGTGCATGAAGGCATCGCGCGGCCAAGGTAACCCCAAGTTGTTCAACGAGCTGCTCCGTCAGGAGTTGGAGGCGTAGAGGATGGACGAGAAGACAGAGCTTGACGGACTGCAGACCTGCTTGGCTTACCTCCAGGCTGTGCCTGCTTGGTATCTGGCTACGAGCGTGGATGATCAGCCGCATGTGCGGCCGTTCTCGTTCGCGGTGATCGAGGAGGAGCGGCTCTGGTTCGTGACCGCCACCACGAAGGACGTGTGGGAAGAGCTGTTGATCAACCAGAGGTTCGAGGCCACGTCCTGGTGGCCGGGGCACGGTTGGCTCATCCTTCGTGGCATGGCCGGACTCGAGGATCGCGTGAGCGATGAGACGCGGCAAGCCGGATACGATCACCTGGTGGCGCTCGGTGAGGACTACGACGGGCCGGACGATCCGGTGCTCGTGTTCTTCTCGGTAGAGGAGCCCGAGGCGTGGATCGTGAACCACGACGAATGGGTGCCGGTCGAGCTGTGAGCGGAGGTGCGGCTCGAGGGGCGATCCCGGGCCGCGCTATCCGATGTAGCCGGGCTCCCCGGCGAACTTACCTGAGACGGCGAGTGCTGCTGCTACCGCTACCAGCAGGATCACCGGAGCGGTCCAACTCCCGCTCGCGTCGAAGAGCACGCCCATGGCGAAAGGCCCGAGAGCCGCGAGTCCGTAGCCGAACGCTTGCACGATGCCGGAGAGCTCGTTGGAGTCACGGGCATCCCGCGTCCTGATCCCGATGAGCGCCATGGCCAAAGAGATGGAAGCGCCGGCGCAGAGCGCGCAGAGCGCCGTGCCCACGAGGAGCACGGGAAGCGAGTCACCCGTGAGGATGAGCAGCAGCCCCACCACGTAGACAGCGCCGCTCAGGATACCCAGCACCGACTGCGAGTGCAGCTTCTGCGCCAGGATGGGCGTCACGAGCGATCCGGGGATGTTCAGGAACTGGAAGAACGCCGCCACGTAGCCGGCCGTCTGCTCGGTGATGCCCTTGTCCACCATGAGGGTGGGAAGCCACGCCACGATGCAGTAGAAGAGCAACGACTGCAGCGCCATGTAGACTATGAGCCACCACGCTGCTGATGACGAGAAGAACGAGCCACGATCGCTCCGGCCGGTGGTATCGGGGGTGGGGGAGAGCGCGTTCTTCTCTCCCACGGAGGCCTGAAGGGTCGGAAGCCGCATGAGCCTCCATGCCACGAGGCACGCCACGATCCCCGGGACGGCCCAGACGGCCAAGGAGGCGTGCCACCCGATCGCATCCGCCCAGGGCACCGAAGCCGCGGAGGAGACGATGGAGCCCGCCTCCATCACAGTGGTGTAGAGCGCCGTCATGACACCGATGCGCAGCGGCAGCTCCTCCTTGATGAGGACGGGGAGCAGCACGTTGACGGCTGAGATCCCGAGGCCCACGAGCACCGTGCCTACGAAGAACGGAGCTACGCCGGGGATGGAGCGGATGAGGATGGCGGCGAGGAGCGTGCTCGCACCGGCGAAGAGGACGGAGCGGGTGCCCACTCTATGAGCGAGCTGCGCGATGGGCTGTGAGGTCACAGCGAAGACCACGAGGGGGATGGTGGTGATGAGCCCCGCCACGGTTCCGGAGAGCGCGTACTCCTGGCCTATGCGACCGATGAGCGGCCCGACCGCCGTGATCGGTGTACGCATGACGATGGCCAAAAGCACGATGGCCAGCACTATGAGAGGAAGCCGCTTGCGCATATCCGTCCTTCTGAGCTGAGAAGATGATGCGCACCATGGTATCGGATTGTCAGTATGATGGTCACTGGCCCCCGTAGAGAGATAGGAAGAGATGAGCACCGTAGCATCGCCTGACAGCGCGCCCGTTCTGGAGGCGTCGGACGTCACCGTCACCCTCGCACGGGAAGACGCGGACGTGGTGCTGTTCGAGGACCTCGCCCTCACCGTGCATCCGGCCGAGACCCTGGACGTCTCCGGCCCTTCCGGCTCCGGGAAGTCCACGCTCCTCCGCGTGCTCGCCCGCATGCAGCCGGTCAGTAGCGCTCGTCTCTCACTGAACGGCACCGATTCCACCGCGATCACCCCTCAGCAGTGGCGCCGCCGCGTGGCGCTCGTCCCGCAGGTAGGCGTGGCGTTCCCCGGCACGGTGAAGGACAACCTGCTCTCCGCATGGCGCTTCACCGCGGGTAAGGAGGCGGATAAGCCGGGAGAGAAGGACCTGCGCGACCTTCTGGACGCCGTGCTCCTGAACGATATCGGCCTCACCTACGATGCGCATCGGCTCTCCGTGGGACAGCTCGCCCGCGTGGCGCTGCTCCGCGTGCTCGTGACCGATCCGGACGTCCTCCTCATGGACGAGGTGGACGCAGCACTCGATCCGGATGCCGCGCACGCCGTAGCTCTTCTCGTCAGGGAACGGACCGAAGCGGGCATGGCGTGCTTGCGCGTCAGGCATCGGGATCCGGATGGATTCGCCACGGGGCGGCTCGAGATCCGTGACCGCGCGCTCGTGAGGAGGGATGTCTGATATGGATGCTTCGACCATCGCGCAGATATCCACCGTGGACCTCGGCATAGCTCTGCTCCTCATGGGAGCCGTGACGCTGCTCGCTCACAAGCTGGAGCTGGGCGTGAGCAGACGGATCCTCGTCTCCACCGTGCGAGCGTTCATCCAGCTGCTCGCGTTGGGGCTCGTACTCAGGTGGGTCTTCGTCAACCAATCCTGGTGGCTCATCACCCTCATCATCGTGTCCATGCTGGTGGCAGGCACGCAGATCGCGCTCAGTCGTACTCAGAGCACCATGAAGGGCCTCTGGTTCGAGGTCTTCGTGACGCTCACGCTCTCCATGGTGATCGTGGTCGTGCTCGTGGTGCAGGTCATCGTGGCACCCGATCCGTGGTACGACGCGCGGATCATGCTCTCGCTCGTGGGGATGATCCTGGGCAACGGTGTGGCGGCGGTGGCGGTAGCTCTGGACCGCTTACTCTCGGACATGGACTCTCGGACCGATGAGGTCTTCGCCATGGTGGCTCTCGGCGCCACGCCTCGTGAAGCGGCCATGCCTTCCATCAGGCAATCTGTGTCAGCGGGGTTGATCCCCACCATCTCCACCATGTCGGCTGCGGGTATCGTGACCATCCCCGGCATGATGGCCGGCCAGATCATTGCCGGAGCGGACCCCGTGACGGCAGCCACGTATCAGATCCTCGTGTTGGTGATGATCTCAGCGGTGACGATCCTCGCGGACATCCTCATCATCCTCTTCACGTACCGCAAACGGTTCGCGGATGATGGCTACTTCCTTTCTCCAGCCTTCAGAGAAGAGCCCCGTCACTCCGAGGGATAGGATCGGTACGACGGTTGGACTTGGTGAAGTCGCCTTCAGACCAGAGCCCGACCTTCTCGCCCTCGGCCAGTTCTTCAGCATCATAGAACTCTCGGGCGAAGCTCGTATTGGGCGTGCGGGGGAGGGATTCGGCGTAGCCGTCCTGCACCATCTTCATGTTGATGAGGCCATCGTGCGGATCGGCAGCGAGAGCCTGCTCAGGTGTTTCCCAGACATAGATGAGGAGTCGTTCGTACATGTCGAAGTGCTCGTGGTCGAGTGTGATGAAGACGGATCGGTGGGGCTCGAGCAGATCAGCCAGATGTTGAGTGGCCTTGTCTCCAGTCTCAGCAGTGGGGCCTTCGACCTCAGGAGCATCTATCCCGATCATCCGGGTACGTTGGTAGTAGTTGGAGTGTTCGTCGAAGTAGATGTGGAGCGTGTCACCGTCCACCACACGACGGATAGCACCACGGTAGATGACCCCGGTGCGTGGCTCTTCAGCACGACGGAGGTTCATGACCGCCACGTCCGTATCATGCTCCTTGATCGGAACCGCTTTGTTCTCGATCTCGATACCGCTGCTCTCGATGTAGGTTTCTCTATCCTCGCGGGTGAGCACGGTCAGTGCGATGAGGAGGAGAGCCACCGTCAGGATCAGCGAGATGATGACGACCTTCGGCTGCGGACGCTTATGTAGGTTCGGGTTCATAACCCGCCTTCCTTCACGGATGGTCCTTGACCCGATTATACTGATGAGTCACTTGCACCTGATTGGAGAATCGATGAGCGACCACCAACCAGATCAGACGGGCGCACTCACCGATGAGGAACGCGCTGAACTCGAGGCCCTCCGTGCCGAGAAGGAAGCCGCACGCGCTGAGTACGAGGCACAACGTGAGCGAGAAGAACTGGAGTTGCTCCGTGAGCAGCATGCTCGTTATCAGGAGCTGCGTCGTGCCCAGGAAGAAGCCGCCCAGGAACCTGAGACGTTCGTGGACGAAGGCCCGCGTGCCGAGGAGCACATCGCGTCCGAAGTCGACCCTGCCGAGCTACCTCCCATGTCCGGTCTACAGCGCGGGATCATAGCTGTAGCTGCCGTTCTCATCGTGGTCGCTGCGTTCTACATCGCCAAGGTGAACGGCCTCTTCTAGAGTTCCTTAAGGGTTCCTTATAGCCCGTTATGACTATATCTCTGGTCAGTACTATGTGAGACTATGGGACGGATAACACCGTAGACGACTGGAGACTCCACGGATGAAAGACAAGGAATCCCTTCCCACCCCTCCCTCGGACATGCCTGAGGGACACCTCGTGCCGCAGCGGGTCGAGGTAGAAGCCCACTCCGAGACCGGCAAGGCCATGAGGGCTCTGGAGGAGAAGCGCAAGAAGCAGCAGAAGCGCAG